>JBBRWA010000066.1:0-23170 GCA_038246345.1 Chitinophagales bacterium | reverse complement strand
TCCTTTTTTTGCTTCTTCAATGGCGGCTTGGAGACCTTCGGTGTCGTTGTTGATTCGGATTGGCGGCATTTGTAATTTTTTATGAACAAAAATACGAAAATTGATGGTTTGAAAAAACCTTTTACGGCTGTTCCATGCTGCTGGGCAGGGGTCTGGTTTTAACAAAAGCTTAGCACTTCGCCGTTAAACCGCCTTTCCCGTCTCCTGTCTATAGTGTCGTTGCAACGTTACTTTTAAACAAAAATGCTCACACAGTATGAAAAAGTCCCTTTTGTTTTTGATCACCTTCGTCGCTGCCATGGCAGCCTTTCAATCCTGTAAAAAAGACAGTAACTCCGATGAGCTGGTAACCACCGCAGAGGATATCTCTGCCAATGAAGATTATGCCGAACAAGTTGATGTCGATGTGGACCAAACCCTAGAGGAGCGTGGTGGCGGCGGCACTTGCCCGACGATTACCTTTGCCCAACCCGAAGGTGCCTGGCCAAATACCATAACCATTGATTTCGGTGCTTCCTGTACCCGTCCGGATGGCAGGGTGCTCCGTGGTAAATTAACCGTTGCGCAAACGGCAGAAATCCGCACAGCAGGCGCTGTTCGCACCATTACACATGAAAATTTCTACATAGACGACACCAAGATAGAAGGTACGAGAACCCGGACCAATAACGGTCAAAATACCGCAGGCCAATGGTCGTATTCCAAAACAGCCAACGACATGAAACTTACCTTCGAGGATGGCAGCACCACTACATGGAGCAAAACCCGCACGACCATCCTTATTGAAGGCGGAAATACAATTACCCATGTTGATGATGTGTGGAGCAGTATTGGCGCGGCATCCGGCGTGAACCGCAATGGCCGGAGTTTTACAGCAAACATCACAGATCCGCTGATTAAAAGCGCTGATTGCCGCTGGATTTCTAGCGGAGTTATTGAGTTTACGGTTGGCTTGCGCACCCGTTCCGTTGATTTTGGCGATGGCACTTGTGACCGTTTTGGCACGCTTACCCTGGCCAATGGCGACTCGTTTACCATACGGTTGCGGCGGTAAATTGGCCTTGCGCCATGAATGGCGAAAATCACTGCATTATTTTCAAGCGCCTTGCCTCGTGGAAACACTTGGGCAAGGCGCTTGGGTTTTACGTCATACTGGAACGAAGAATCCCCGCTTCCAATCCGCGATTGCAACCTATGCAAGGGTTTTTACGCCAGAATTTCCTTAATATTGCCAAACTAAGCATCATTTTTCCACTACCTTTGTTCTTCTTTTTCAAATTCCCACAAATTCAAACACATTGGTCGACAGAATGACCCCACGCTCGCCCCACCGTCCACCGTCAACCGTCTACCGTCCACCGTCAAAACATGTCTCAAATACTCGAAACTCAAGATATCCGCGCCCTCGGCAGCAACCTCGAACTACTTGCCCAGCAGGTGGTAGAAGGTTTTATCGTGGGCATGCACCGGAGTCCTTTCCATGGCTTCTCCGTTGAATTTGCCGAGCACCGCTTGTACAATACGGGCGACAGTACCCGCAACATCGACTGGAAAGTATATGCTCGAACGGACAAAGTTTTTGTCAAGCGTTATGAGGAGGAAACCAACCTGCGCTGCCATTTGGTGGTGGATGCCTCTTCCACCATGTACTATCCCTGGGATGAAAAGAACCCAGAGAAGTATAAGTATGAAAACAAGTTTTGCTTCGCGGCGCGGTCGGCGGCAGTCATCATGAATGCCATGCGGCGTCAGCGCGATGCTTTTGGGCTTACCCTTTTCGATGACGAAGTTCGGTTCAGCAGTGGTGCCAAATCAAGCACCGTGCACTATCGCTTGTTGTTGTCGCAACTAATTGACCGTATTGAAAACCCGGTGTTGAATAAAAGCACCGATTTGGCGGCGAGCCTGCACCAGATCGCGGAATCCATACACCGCCGCTCGCTGGTGGTTGTTTTTACCGATGTGATGGAAAACAAAGAAAAGGCCGAAGAAATATTTGCGGCCTTGCAACACCTGCGCTACGCCAAGCACGAGGTCATACTTTTTCACGTCACCGACAAGAAAAAAGAGCTTGATTTTGAGTTTGAGAACCGTCCCTACCTTTTTGTCGACATGGAAAGTGGCGAAGAAGTGCGGCTACAGCCCAACCAGGTGAAAGAGTTTTACACCAAACAAGTAGGAGCTTTCACGGAGCAACTGCGGATGAAGTGCCTGCAATTCAAGATCGATTTTGTGGAGGCGGATATTAATCGAGGTTTTGTGCCGATATTGCAGACTTGGATGACGAAGCGGGCTAAAATGGGGTAGATGGCGGCTTCGCCGCAAACAAAAACATTTACCACATTGCACACATAGAACACATAGCCGACTAAACGATTTGATTAATTTCATAGTGAAACTGGTACCTAATGAAGTGCTGGCGTTCAGCGCGTCAGCATCGGCGATTCAGCGCGTGCAACATTTGACGAAAAGGCATCAGGAGAACACTATGAATGAAGCTGAAGAACTTGAGCTTGAATCTTATTTGATTCAAGAAGATATAATGATTTTTGCAAAAACTCGTGCTAAGAAATATGTCTAAAATAAAACTCTCCGACATCTCCACCGAAGCCCCAAAAGGCCTCTCCAAAAAAGACCTGAAAGACAAGACCGAAAAATTGGTCGAGCGTCTCGGGGAGCTTCAAAACATCCTTTACGCAGAGGGTAAGTACTCCATTCTAGTTATTCTTCAAGGCATGGATGCCAGCGGCAAGGACGGTGCTGTGCGCAAGGTATTCACCGATTGCACCATTGCCGGACTTGATTTGGTGAGCTTTAAAAAACCAACAGTGGAAGAGTTTGCCCATGATTTCCTTTGGCGCGTACACCGCTGGGTGCCACAAAAAGGCATGACCACCATTTTCAACCGCAGCCATTACGAAGACATCCTCATCCAGCGGGTGCATGGCTGGATTGACATGACAAGGGTGGAAAAACGGATGGCCGCCATAAATGCCTTTGAGGACTTGATTCAATTTGACAACAACACCTTGATTTTCAAGTTCTACATGCACATTTCTTACGAGGAGCAAGAAATTCAGCTTCAGCAGCGGCTCGACGACCCAACTAAATATTGGAAGCACAACGATGCCGACTGGGAAGAGCGCAAACTCTGGGACAAGTACATGGAAGCCTACGAGTATGCCATCAACGAAAGCACCACGCCCTGGCATATTTGCCCGGTGGACAACCGCTGGTACCGCGATTATTTTTTCGCAAAAACAATGGTTGATGTGCTGGAGAAGTTGGATATGAAGTTGCCGGTGCCAGAGAAAAAGTAGCGCCTGTATTTTTCCCTAAAAAAAATCCCGAGGCAGTCGCCTCGGGATTTTTTTTGTCGTTAAATGGGCACTAAATGGCGAAATACTCATCACTCTAATTCCTTCTTCCCCCACCCGGATTCGGGTAAAATCGACTGGGTTCCGGGTTTCTACCAAAGATCCGACAGCGCACAAAAACTTGTGCGCCATAATTGGTCATGCGCGCGCTGCGCACCAGTTTGTCGGTAAGGTCAAGTTCATAAAAGCCTTCAATGCCCACACTCCATCGGTAGTACCAGTCGATGGTTTTCGCGATGCCGGCATGTAGGACAAACAAGTCGCCACGAGAACGGCCGAGGGCATCTTTTGGCCCAAAAAACTGGGCGGCAAGTTCCCGGCCTTGATCCAAGCCAATGCTGTTGGTTAGGGTTTGAGCACCAAAACCGAAGTCTTGTACCACGTATTTGTAGCCGCCTAAAAAGTTGAAATAAAAGGAGCTGTCGGAGAAGTAAAAACTTTTCCCCAACCCGGCACAAACAGCATAAGAAGCTTTTGTATACGCAGAAGAGGAGGAAAGCGCTTGCCCTTCAATAATGATGGGCCAGTCTTTGTAGGTCAATTGTCCGGAGAAACCCATACGCGGCTGGCCGAATTTCTCCCGAATCTGATACGTGTCTTCAAAATCGCTCCAGGTATAATCGTCGGTGCCGCCATGGGAGATGGCAACAAATTCATACAGGCTGTGCAATGGGGTCGTTTGAAAATCAGTTTTGTGCTGAAGCACGGAGTACCCACCGTTAAGGCTTACATTGAGGTTGAGGTACTTAAGTTGGGCAAAAGCGCTGTTTTGGAATATCAAAAGAGCTGTCGTCAGAATGAGTGCATTTTTAATCATAGCAATTGATTAAGGATGGACAATACAATGCATCAAAGGCGTGACTACTGACGGATTACGGGGTGCGAAGTAACGAAATTTTAACCACTTGTGGTTAAATATCTGTTAGTTTTCGTTAAAGGATAGGGGACTGGGGTAATAAAGCTGGGTGCTAATGCATTTATGCGATGTCCTATTACAAAGGGCAATCCTCTCACTTTTCAATCAGTTTGAACATTATGAAAAATTCAATCTTAAGCCTTGCCGCCCTCGCGCTGTTCACAGCCGGTTTCTCTTCTTGCAAAAAAGACGCTACCCTTAAAGACCACCTTGTTGGCGAATGGAAATCCGTCCAGGTAAAAGCAGGCACAAATGATGCGACTTCCTCCAACCAATTCGACCTGAGCTTGCAGTCCTCCGATGAATTCGACTTAGATGTAGCAGCAATCGTGCCATTTGCTGGCGTTGTGACAAAATCGTACAGCGGCGACTGGACAGCTGACGATGCCAAACAAGACATCACCCTGATTTACAACATCACCGGAGAAACGAAGACCTGGGACATCAGCGCTTGGTCGGAGAACAGCATTACTGCTGAATTGGTGGAAAACAATGTGCGGTATGTGGTGAAGTTTGAGCGGAAGCGCCAATAAGATTTCTGCTGAATATTAAACAGTTGTGTCATTCCGAGCGAAGCGAGGAACCTGAATTTATATCATATCCCAGTTTCCTCGCTTCGCTCGGAATGACACAGCTGTTTGGTTTTTAATATGGAATATAATAGGAACCACTGCTTTGTCAATTGATTCCCCAAACCCCCAAATTTCCCTACCTTGCCGCCCTTTTCCGGCAAATACAATGCAAATACCACCCGATACTAAGATTACCCTTACTGGCGACCTCGGCAGCGGCAAAAGTGCCGTCTCCAGGATTCTATGCGAAAAAACAGGCTTTGAGTACGTGTCCACGGGCAGAATTCAGCGCCAACTCGCCCAGGAAATGGGCATTGATACCCTTGAAATGAACCGCCGGGCAGATGTTGACCCGAGCATTGATGAGCGCATCGACGGCATTTTCGTTTCCCTGGGAGAGGATCCCAAGGGCTACGTGGTAGACAGCCGCATGGCTTGGTTCTTTTTGCCAAAATCCTTCAAAGTATATCTTCAGACCTATGTGGCAATAGCTGCCCAGCGCATCATCCACGACCCATTGCGTGACAGCGAGCAGTACATGAGTCAGGAAGAAGCCGTGCAAAAAATACTGGCACGCAAAGCCAGTGAAAATGCCCGTTTTTTGCTCAAATACGACGCTGATTGCACCAATCTCGACAATTTTGACATTGTGATTGATACTTCCAAACGTACAAGGGAAGAGGTCGCCGCCATTATTCTGGAAGGCGCACAGGCCAAAGAAGGTGGGTCCGATTATTTAAAATTTTGGTAGCCCTGTTTTGCGACCTTTGTGGATCAATCGATATGAAAGAATTAAAGAAAAAATCATTGCTTTGGCGCATCACCCCGCCCGATGGCGGCGCTACTTCCTACTTGTTTGGCACCATGCATGTGCGCGATTTGCGGGCTTTTGGCTGGTTGGATCTGGCCAAGGCCCGAATGGCTGAATGCAATAGCTTCGCCACCGAATTTGACTTTTCCGAAACTGATCCAATTGCGCTGGGTGCTGCGCTCGCATTGCCCGAAGGAAAGTCCTTACAAGATTATCTGTCGCGCGGCGCATGGAAATTGCTGGAACATTATGCCAAAAAAAAGCTAAAAATAAGCGCAGCCAACCTGCCATACCAGCACCCCATGACAGTCTCCACCATGCTGAGCACTGCCTTTATGGCAGAAGAAATGTCGCATTCCCTGGATGAGACACTATGGCACCATGCGCATGCGTTGGGGAAAAATACCACGGGTGTTGAAACTTTTGCCGATCAAATTGATACGCTCCACCGCATCCCGTTTGAATTGCACATCACCGGACTGACCTGGCTGTTGAAAAACCACAATCGCCAAAACAAGCGCCTCAAAAAAATGATGGATCGCTATGCTAAGGGTGAAATACAGGCCCTGTATAAATCCGCTAAAAAAGACGCCAAAGGCATGCGGAAAGTGCTGCTTTACCGCCGCAACCGCCTGATGGCCAAACGTTTCGCTGAAATCACTAAAACGGAATCCTTGTTTTGTGCTGTGGGTGCCGGGCACCTTGCCGGCGAAAAAGGGATGCTGCGCCTGCTCAAAAAAGCAGGTTTCAACGTGAAAGCGGTCGAGGGTTAATTACGGATATGGAATTGATGTAGCATTGTCACAAATGCTGATAATTATCAAATTATCCCATTATCAAATTATCAAATTAAACAAGTGCTCCTCTCCACTGCATACCTCCCCTCTATCGCTTGGTGTTCCGCCTTTTGGAATGCCGAAAAAGTGGTGCTGGAGGCCCATGAGCATTACCAAAAAGGTTCAATACGCAACCGTGCCCACATCGCCGGGCCGAATGGCATACAGTTGTTGAGTATTCCATTGTTGAAAGGAAAGCACCAGCAAACGCCCATTCAGGAAGTGCGCATCGCCAACCACGAGCCTTGGCAGCGGCAGCATTGGCGCACCATTAAGACGGCTTATGGGAATGCACCCTATTTTGAGCATTATGCCGATGGTTTGGAAGGGTTTTATACGCGCCAATATGAGTTTTTGTTTGAGTTTAATTTGGCGTTAATAGAGTTTGTGCTGGTGAAGAAGTTGGGGTGGAAGGGGGCGTTGGGGGTGAGTGTTACATTTAACACAGAGAGCCTCAATGAAGCCTCACAAGCCCCATCGGGGCTAAACCTTTGTAGCAATGCCGAAGAACATTGCACCCGTTCCATCGGAACGGCATCTTCAACGGGCTACCCACAAGTCTTCCAAGAAAAACACGGTTTCCTCCCCAACCTCTCCATCCTCGACCTCCTTCTATGTTGCGGAAAACGCAGCATAGAAATATTGGAGCGCGCGACATAAAAGCCCCTTAACTTTGTGGATACACTGTATCATTATGATGAAAAAATATCTCCTATTCGCTTTCCTGGCCATTCTGCCGTTTGCTTTTTGCAAGAGCCAAAAAATGACAAATGCTCCCAAACCCATGGAACAATACAACAATGCCGAAGAGAAGCCCTTGATTTCAACCCTGAGCATCCCAGTTAATATTTCCATGGCAGAGTTGGTTTACGCTTTGAATTCAAACTTGTCGGGCAAACCGCTGTACGAAGACTATTCCTTTACCGATAATGGTGGTGACGGCTTGATGTTCAACGCCTGGAAAAGTCAGGAACTGACGCTTTCCATGTATGGCAATACCTTGAAATATCGGGTGCCCTTGAAATTGTGGATGAAAAAAGAACTTGTATTTGGTGCTAGTGCGGAAGCAGAGGCAGAGTTGGCACTCAATTTTAGTACCACTTTCCAAATTAATCAGGATTGGTCGCTGAGCACGCAGACTAAAGTAGAATGGTACGAATGGCTCAAACGGCCGGTGTTAAAAACCGGACTTGGCGATATCAGCGTGGAAACCATCGCCAACCTGGTACTCAACCGCAGTAAAAAATCGCTGGCGGAAGCCTTGGACCAATATGTAAGCCAGCAAATTAACCTGCGCCCTTACGTGCAATCGGCCTGGACAGCCATTCAAGCGCCAGTATTGCTGGATACGGCTTACCAGATGTGGACGAAAACAACACCGATCAGCATTGGCATTACGCCCCTGTATTCAGATGGACGATCCATTCAAGCCAAAATCGCCGTTGAATGTATCAATAAAGTGACCTTTGGGATGCAACCCACTTTCCGCCCAAACACCATTTTGCCCAGCCTGAACCTGATTTCCGAAGCGCCCGATGATTTTATGATGCAGTTCCAGACGGATGTGCCTTTCCCGGAAGCGGAGCGTTTGGCCAAGAATATGATGGTTGGCCAGGTATTCGAAGCTGGCAATAAAAAGGTGAAGGTGGAAGACATTCTGTTGTGGGGAAACAACGACAAATTGGTGGTGAACACCCTGTTGAGCGGCTCTTTCAACGGCAATATTTATTTCATTGGAAAACCGGTTTTTAACCCTGAAAGAAACGTAATAGAGGTAAAAGACCTCGATTTTCATTTCGATACCCGGAGCTTCTTGCTGCGCTCGGCTTCTTGGATTTTTCAGGGTGCCATTAAAAGACAAATGGCCAATGCCATGGTATTCCCGATGGCGGAGAACATTGCCGCCATCAAAACATCGGCACAGTCGGCGCTCGATTATTACGAGGTGCAACCCGGCGTTATTTTGAAAGGCAGCATTGACAGTGTTTCGGTGCAGGAAGTGCGGGTGACACCAAATAGTTTGCGGGCCAATCTTTACTCCAAGGGAAAGGTGAATGTGGATGTGCGGGGACTTTGAATAAATAAGCGAGTTTGCAAAAGGGAAGGGTGAATGAGATTGACGTTTCGCACCAATTTTATGTCAATTTTTTACGAAAAGAGCAAAATATTGGGTGTGGAGAAGCTCATGTTGCGGTGACGCTGCGACATTCCTTATCTTTCCAGCCTAAAACATTTTCCATGAAAAGAATTATACCCGTTTTTGCACTCCTAATTTTTGCCGCCTGTGGGCTGTATTATTTCTCTACGACTCAAAATAATACATCAGCGGGCGTTAAAATGCCCTCTGGCGCCTCCGAAGATAACGGGGAATTGCGCCATGCCTGGGAACTCAAACGCCTGGCAGATCCTGCGACAGGTCAAATTCCACAAGGCATCGAATTTCTGGAACATCGTTTCGCGGGCCAAATGAGCCAGCCCAGTGCTGATCGCTCCGGGCCTGATTGGTTCCTGCGCGGTCCTTACAATTATGGCGGTCGCACCCGCGCATTGGCCATTGACGTGGCAAATGAAAACCGTTTGCTGGCGGGTGGCGTAACTGGCGGTGTGTGGCTCAGTGTAGACGGCGGCCAAAGCTGGACCCGTAAAACACCCCTTAATGCCCATCCAGGCTGCGTGAGCATCGCACAAGATACCCGGCCAGGAAAGACAAATATCTGGTACTACCTCAGCGGCGAAGTGTTCGGCGCCTCCGCTAGTGCTACAGAGGCGTTTTACCTCGGCGACGGCCTTTTCAAAAGCATCGATGGTGGTGAAACCTGGGCGCCCGTTGCTACAACAGCTGGCGGTAACCAACAGGGACTGACAACCCTGTACCAATCGGGCTGGCGGGTCATCACAGACCCTACAGCGCCGATCAATCAGGACGTGGTGTATATGGCCACCATCAATTCCATTTACCGCAGCGTCAATGGCGGCAATAACTGGGCGGCTGTGCGCGCAGGTGGACTCAGTGGCAACTGGTCGTATTTCACCGATGTCGCCATCACGTCTACGGGTGTGCTGTACGCCACGCTCAGCTCCGACGGTCCGACAAAAGGCATCTGGCGCAGCACCAACGGCACGACCTGGGCCAATATCACGCCGCCCACCATGCCGAACGAGTACCGCCGGATCGTTATCGGCATCAATCCCAATGACGAAAGCCAGGTCTATTTCTTTGGCACCACGCCTGGCAGTGGTCATTATACCTCATACATCAATTCTGACGATTGGACGAGTCTGTATCGATATAACTATGTCAGTGGCGATGGCACTGGCGTTGGCGGCAGTTGGTCGGATCTTTCGGCCAATTTGCCGAGTGCGGGCACTGAATTTGACCAGTGTGCGGCACAAGGCGGTTACGACCTGGTGGTGCGGGTTCAGCCTGGAACCAACCATGTCTTCATCGGCGGCACCAATATCTGGCGCAGCACCGATGGGTTTACAACAAGCGATAACATCACGAAAATCGGGGGATATAAAATTGGTACAACATTGCCATTCTTTGAAATATACCCGGAGCATCACCCGGATGTGCACGAATTGTTGTTTCTGCCTTCCAATACGAATGTGTTGCTTTCCGGCAGCGATGGTGGCCTGCACCGCACGGAGAATTGTCTGGCGCCGTTTGTTGACTGGTCGCGGCTGAACAACGGCTACACGACCACCCAATTCTACACCGCCATTATTGATAAAAATGCTCCCGGCGACAATACCTTGATTGGTGGTTTGCAGGACAACGGCAACTTTTTCGTCAATTCCAGCAGCCCCACGGCACTGTGGAAGCAAACCGTGAATGGTGATGGTGCATTCGGCGGGGTTGCCCCGGGAAAGGCGTATTACGTGTTGTCCATTCAACAGGGCCGGGTAGCCAAAGTGAACCTCGATGCGCAAGGGAACGTGTTGGCTTTCCGGCGTATCGACCCTTCTGGTGCATTAAAAACGGATTATCAGTTTATCAACCCGCTGGTGCTCGATCCAGCAGATGCCAACGTACTGTATTTACCCGCTGGTCGCAAGTTCTTCCGCCAGACTGAGCTGGGGGCTATTCAGCTAACGGGCGCTTGGGACTCCATTGCCCAAGGCTGGACGCAATTTCCGGATACCCTGACCAATCTTCTCAGCGAGTTCTCCGCTGTAGCTGTTTCGGAATCAAACCCCACCCACCGGGTATATCTGGGCTCTTCTACCAACAACCTTTTCCGCATCAACAATGCTCATACTGGAACGCCCGCCATGGTAGCGCTCACGCCGCCGCTCACTGCGACAAATGCCAATGTCAATTGCATTGCGATTGATCCGACGAATGCCGATCGGATTGTGCTGGTTTATTCAAATTACGGCATATACAGCCTGTTTTTGAGCGAGGATGGCGGTTCCTCCTGGAAAAAAGTAGGTGGCAACCTGGAAGCGAATACCTCCGGTACAGGCAATGCACCCTCCATCCGCTGGGTGAGCATGTTGCCGCTCCCGAATGGAAAAATCAAGTATTTCTGTGGTACCAGTGTTGGTTTGTACAGCGCCGATACGCTGCTGCTGCATGGCACCGGTATGCCGGGCACGCAGTGGACACAAGAAGGTGCCGGGGAGTTTGGTTCTGCCGTGGTGAATTATGTAGAAACACGTGCAGGTGACGGCCTGGTGGTGGCAGCTACGCATGGTGTGGGCATGTACACGGCCAATTTTTTGCAGTCGTCGGGCAGCAACGAGCCAACAAGCGCTGTTCAGGTGACCGTATCACCCAATCCAACCAGCGCTGTAGCCCGATTCGATTTTGGGGCTCAAAATGTGGGTAAGGTGGATGTCCGGCTATTTGACTTGAAAGGCAATGTGGTGCGTAATGCCACGTTCGTAGGTGGAAATAGCGCAGTGGATTTGACGGGGCTTCCGGTGGGGGTTTATGTTTGGGCGTTGGCGGGTAAGGGCTGGCGGCAAAGTGGTAAGTTGGTGAAGCAGTAGTTCAAAAATAAATCACCACAGAGGACGCAGCGGTGCACAGAGGTTTTCACAGAGGTTTTTTTATTGAGGTGACTGTGGCTTGATTTCCATACAATTGCCAAGCCAGGATTTTAGAAAAACCTCTGTGAATACTTCTGCGAACCTCTGCGTAACTTTGGCGCGAATTGTAATACCCATCAAATATCAACCAACAGTATGCAAGCACCTTCCATTTCCCAAGACCCTGATGCCTGGTACGAGGCTTATAAAACCTTGACCCTGAGCCCTGAGCAAGCCGCTTTTTTATTGGATACCCTTCGGCAACCACTCTCCAAAGAAGATTTTGACAAATCCGACCTTGGTGGCGTGCTCATAGAATTTGTCGGAAATTGGTTTGAGCAAGAAAAATGCTTTGAAGATGCGCTGGATTTTTTGCACCAGTTCGAGCAGCTCCAGCCGCTGCTTTATGCCGGCGAGTTGCATTTCTACGCCAGTTATATCATGGACTATTATTGTTTTGTCGGCCAGGCGGAAAGGGCTGAACCTGTGATTCGCTTTTTCAGGGAGCACCCCAACCAAGACATTGATTTCTTTCTGCCGATCCAGGAAGCCGTATGGTACTGGCTGAGACAAGATTGGGGCATACCCTTAGCTGCTCAAACGTACCGACCCGTTCAGGAACATGGGGGCTATTTCGGCTACCCAGAGAAAGAAATGGCAATGACCATGCTTGTAAGCAGTTTGCAAACGGCTTATCAACAGTGGTTGTCCAGCGGGACGCTCCACTTTGAGGAGTCAAAAAAAGTGGCTTCCGACCACCATTTTGTGATTGCCGACGCTGTCTGGGAGCGCTATGCGGTGGCACTCAGCACGCCAATAGACACCGCAACCGCCACGTCGCGCTTCGAAACGGAAGTGCGGGTTGATTTCATGGCAGAACTTAACCTCCGGTTTCTGGTTTGGATGCACGAGAAAGGTTTCCCTTTTTATGGTGCCCAGCTCATTTGGTACAGCCTGTGCGTTTATTGGGAGGAAAGCCATCCCAAAACTAAGCACGCCAACGGATATTTCGGGTTGAAAAAACAGTCGTTTGAGGCATATATTGTTGGTAAAAAGAACCTGATGTTCCCGAAAGTCAAGGAAATGGGAGCAACGCTTTGGGGGGCTCCTTTTGTGTATGATTTTTTGGGCGATATTAAGATAATTGAGGCCACCACAAGAAACGAAGCCTTGTTGGCTACCGAGGCGCTGAAACAAAGTTTTTTCAAAGGGTTTGCCTCTCGAGCTTGGGAGGTGGCTTTTGTCGTAAAGGCATGGCCCAAAGCGGATGCCATCCCGCAAGATGATTTTGATGGAGACATTGCCCGGTTTGAAGACAGTTTTCATCAAGTATCCCAGCCTTCCACCAAGATGAACCGGCCCTTTGATAACCTGATCGCATCCTTAATGTCCTCGCCGTCGGCTCCAGCTTCAAAACCAGCTAAACCGACTTCCTTTTATGAACAAGTGTTCGGGAATAAACCGCCGACGACATCAAAGAAAAAGAAAAAAAAGAAAAAGCGATAAGCACCGAAGGATAAGGCCTGAAACACAGTACCATGCGCCGGGTTTTCAAAAAAAATCTCCGCCCACATACCCTGCCACCTTGAAAAATCCCCCTATACTTGTACCGTGAAAGAAACCAAGTTCATAGAACAAAATGAGGAAAAATGGTCGGAATTCGAGCAAATGCTGCGCGATAACCGCCGCGATCCCGACAAGCTAAACGAGCTGTTCATCCAAGTTACGGATGACCTGTCGTATGCGCGTACCTTTTATCCTAATCGCTCCGTACGGGTGTTCCTCAACTCCATGGCCCAGCGGGTTTTCCACAACATTTATAGGGGAAAACGATTTCCGATGGAGCGGCTCAAGTTGTTTTGGACAGAAGACCTGCCCAAAACGATGTGGGAAACCCGCCGTGCCTTGCTGCTCGCTTTTTCGGTTTTTGCCCTGGCTTTCGGCATCGGTGTGTTGTCCAGCGTCATCAATCCCGATTTTGCGCGGGTGATACTGGGTGAGGATTATGTGGAAATGACCTTGCAAAACATTGAAAATGGCGATCCGATGGCGGTATACAAAGAATCGGGGCCGCTGGGCATGACGGCTGGCATCGCTGCCAACAATCTTTTTGTCGCTTTCCGCACCGCTATTCTGGGTGTGCTGGCATCCATTGGCACCTTGCTGATAATGCTCTACAATGGCATCATGGTGGGTGCTTTTCAGTACTTTTTCATACAAAAAGGCGTGTTTTGGGAATCATTTCTCACGATATGGATCCATGGAACCTTGGAAATTAGCGCCATTATCATTGCGGGCGCAGCCGGCTTGGTTGCGGGTTCTGGCCTCTTGTTCCCGGGTACTTACCGGCGTGTGCAGGCCTTTCAGATTTCGATGCGAAAGGGCTTGGTGATTTTTTTGGGCATTGTACCCGTCATTGTACTGGCGGCTATTTTTGAAGGTTTTTTGACCCGGTACACGGAAACACCGGATGTAGTGCGGGGATTGTTTATTTCCACCTCCCTGTTTTTTGTATTGGGCTATTTTGTTTGGTATCCCTGGTATAAAGCACGAACTACCGGATTTTTAAAGGCCGAGCAAGCCAAGGAATTGCCACCAACCCGCCATGAGCCCATTCGTTTCGACCTGATAAAAACTTCTGGTGAAATTTTGGGAGATGTGTTTACCATGCTTCGGCGTTATGCGAAGAGTTTATTGCTCAGTACCATTGGGGCAGTAGTGCTTTTTCATGCATACGGTTTTTTGTTTTCAGCAAAAGCTATTTGGGACTTATTTAGCTTTTCACGTGATCCATTGGGCGTTTTGAGTGGGAGCAGCGATTTTTTCAACAATGATTCGATTGCTTTCCTGTACTATTTTCAGTTGGGTCTGTTGGCGCTGGTATCCGTTGTGGCATTCAGGTCGGTGGAAAAAGAAATGATAGCGGCGCAAGACGAGGAAACGCTGACTTCTGAGCGCTATGTTGAGCCTTTCTCTATCGGGCGGATGATGCTCGCTATAGTACCTATTGCCGTATTGATGGCAGGTATGGTCTTGTTCCTTTGCGCTGAGAATCCGGCATTAGGCTGGTTGTTTTCAATGGCCGCATATCCCTTTTTGGCGCTTTGGAGCGCAATTATTTACTTTGAATCACTCAATCCCCTTACAGCCATGGTTCGTGCTTTTTCAATTGCGCGTTGGGGGACAATATTGGTGCTGGGCTTCCTGACGGTCAATTTGGGACTGTTGCTTTTCCTCTTTTTAGACACGCCGGTTTGGTCTATGGTCATGGAGCTTTTCCGTTGGATGGTACCGCCGAAGGAAGGCGCGATGGGGCATTTTACCGCATTTGTCACCACCAGTATTGCGGCATTTTTCTTGTACCTGTTCTATACCTTTTTGGCGTATTGCGGGGCATTTCAATTCTTTTCTTGTCGGGAAGCTTCCGATGCCTGGAGCTTGCAAGCGGGTGTTGAGCGGGTCGGGAAGGCGCGTCAGATTCGGGGCTTGGCAAGGGAAGAGTGATGAGTTATGAGTGATGAGTGATGAGTTATGAGTGATGAGTGATGAGTTATGAGTGATGAGTTATGAGTGATGAGTTATGAGTGATGAGTTATGAGTGATGAGTTATGAGTGATGAAGGGAGATATTTGGTACTTTGATCATTAGCTTTGCGGCTTGGTTTTACCTTTTTATGTTTTTGTCGAATTTACATATAGCTGATTTGTTTTTCTGGCGCCGTCTTGGTCGGGGTTGGGCGCTGGTGGTATTGCTGTGCTTCGGGTATTTACTTACTCAAAAGCTGGTTGCGCAAGTGGCTGATCCTGTATATGCCGATTCAACCCTATTGGAGCAGGTGGAGGATAGTTATCCTGTTGTGGAAGAACCTGCCGTATTTAAAGATGAGACAACGGGATATGTTTATGCTGAATATTCCCCGCCGCCCGTAAGGCCAGTGGCCATGCGGGAGGTCGATAAAGAAAAGTGGGATGATGCCAGCAGTGGGCTTGACTATAGCAATGATGTGCCCAAAGAAATTAAAGAGCAGCGCTCGCCTTCACCACAACCGGATTTTAGCGGATGGAATGCTGACACAGCGGGAATTGGGAAAATTCTTCAAATTTTAGCCATTATCCTGGCCATTGCCGCCATCGTGTATGGGATATTCCGAGTCTTGCAGGTACCCCGCAACCGCCGCATCAGACAGGCTGAAGACGGCACGGTTATCACTGCAGAAAATGTGGATGCCTATATCCATGAAACCGACCTTGAGCGCTTTCTGAGGGAGGCGCTGGCAGCGGGCAATTACGCGCTTTGCATTCGGCTGTATTACTTGCAAACCATCAAGCTGTTGTCAGAAAAGGGCAACATAAAATGGTCGCGGGAAAAAACAAACCGCGATTACCTGCGCGAGATGCGCGAGCACCGACTTGGTGCAGCGTTTCGGGAGAATACCCGCACGTTTGAACGCGTTTGGTATGGCAATGAAGCGCTGAATGCTGCTGGGTACGCTGATCTGGAGCCTGGGTTTAAGGGCTTGTTGGGGCAGCTATAATGTCACATCACCACTAGCGGCAGAGGCTTGGACCACCTCTTTGTTTCTTTGTCTTTTGCCATAACCCAATATACCCCTGGAGCATTCATACTGGGTAAGGATATTTCTGGACCAGTTAACTTGTCGTGAAATACCGTGTTTCCAAGAGCATTTGTTATCATCACCTCTGTAAAGGAATTGTACCCTACTAGCCGTGGTTGAACTCCTATATTTATTAGGTTTGGTATCAAATATGGTTGTTTGTTTTCTTTTTTTTCAGCCACACTAGAAGCGGCTTTTAATTCAAAGCTGAAAACAGTTTCACAACCCAAATTATCAGTGATAGTAACCTGGTAAAAACCAGTCCCAATACCGCTGAGGGAAGCAGTTGTGTCACCAGTGTTCCATACAATGCTAAACGGCGCCTGGCCATTGTTAATACCCGCTATTTGTATTTGGCCATCTTGAGACATCATGTTCGAGGGGTGTTGAATTATGGTGTCGATAACAATTTGGACAAACTCCGGTATGTACAATGTGTCAAAATAAACAATGCCGTGAGCATCGGTGATTGTAAATTGATAATCACCTTCAGAAAGGCTGTTGGCATTCATTCCACCTTCAAGACCATTCCACCAAAGGTATTTGTACGGACCGCATGTGTTGCCGAATGGCGCATACGACCCAGTAGCTGGAGTATGACAGCTATAAGAAGAGACTGCTCCCTGTAAAAATAGCTTGTTTTCAAAAGCGCCAATATCAGGCACTCCATTTTCTATTCTGTTATTAAGGTCGAAGTCCGTGAGAAGCCCCAGTTGCATTGTCAATGCTGCATTGCCTTTGTTAATTCCAGGCGAGCAAGCTTCTAGGCGAAAGTCATTTGCGTTTTTGTCTTGAAAAATGGATGAAACGCCCCAGAAATTACTGGTATCGCAGATTACGGTATTACCGTATGTATAGGTTTGTATACAGGATTCTGCGGAAAAAAGGCAGTTTTTTACTTGAATAAGGCTCAATGAATCATAGAACAAGTGTGTAGTATCCAGCAATGCCTGGTCAAAAACACAGGCATTGAAAGTTACAGAGTCGATGTTTCTAAAATGAAAAAGGAAGGGGAGCGTATCGCCGCTATGTCCGTTTGGAAGCTGATTGCCCGTAAAGGTGCAATAGTTCCATGCAGCCGTGGAAATGTTGTCGGTCACATTGTGGTTTCTGGTATCGAACAACAAGCCAGTGTTGTCTCGAAAGAAATTTTGGTTGAATATCCAACTTGTATTGTCCAAAGGATAGATGCCGCCAGGGTATGTTTCAAAAGCTACCAGCGAACGGTAAATATTTTTCTCAAAGTGACAGTTGGATACTGTAACCTCTTTTCGAAATTCAGAATAAGTACCACCATCTACAAACAATCCCGCTTGGAGCGTGTTGTTGCGAAAAACACAGCGGGTAAAAAGACAGGATTCATTTGGAGGCCCGCATAGGGAATATGCTTCATTTCCTTCGAAAATACAATCCTCCATTTTGGATGTTATATTGTTTGGCCCGCCTGAAAAACCAAACGTACTAGCCCTGTTAAAGGCAAAGCCTTGTGCCATTTTATTGAACAAGAAAGTGTCATTTTTTACTAACGTACTTTTAATCCCCGCCGCACTGAGGACTAAACCAGACGAGTGTGTATTACTCTGAAACATACAATTTTTGACAATAATGGTATCCCCTCTTACCCCTAAGATATTTCTCCCAGCGACACCCAGCCCGCCAACACTGTTGTCAGCAAAGAGACAGTTGTCGACCACCACTTTATTTATTTTATCAAAAATATTAATTTCTGTCACACTTGCGGCCATTGGCGAAGATGTGCGATTTCTCAGAAATGAACAATGTGATAAATAGATCGAATCGGAGACATTTCCATAAAAGTAAAAGGATGAAAGGCCGACACCATCCCAAAAAGCACAATTTTCAAAACGCAGGTTGGATTGCGCATAAAACTGCTGGATATAAACGTGTGCTCCTGGTACAGCCGCAACATTGTTTCGAAATACGCAATTCGATACCCGAAGGTGATTTTTTGCCGCATTGTTTTTGATAAAGATACCCCCACCTGCTTTTCTGGAATTTGAGAAATGGTCGTTCGGGTCCTGACTGGTGGCGGCACCTTTTTCAATGATCAATCCTTCCAGCAAGGTGGTTTCATCCAGATCGCCCATGGCCGTGATAACAGAAAAAGCATTGTCGGTACTATCGCCCAACACACCTATATCGCCACTTAAAATGCTGTGATGTAGCGATGGGTCTTGGGCATCAGGATTGTTGCCTTGGCCAGCAAAGCCTCCTCGAAGCCGTATTCCGTTGAGCAATTGGAAGGAAGAATCCCTGTTTGTTCCTTCAGTGGGGCGATAAATGCCTGCTGCAACCCTGATCTCTGTGCCGTAGATTGCTTGGGCTATGGCGGTTTGAAGGTTTGGCATTGCGTTGGCCCAAGAAAGGCCGTTGCCATTGCCTTGGGCATCTGCTTTTACGTAAAGTATTTGCTGGGAGAAGCTTTGTGCAGGGCTAAGGATAAATAAGGCGAGTATCGTGATTATTTTCTTCATGGGATGGGTGCATAATTGAATAAAACACAGGGTATGGGCACACCTGTTGCCCATACCCTGCGAAAAAAATTGGACTATTGTTTTATCACCGGGATGATGGAGGACTGTTTGTCATTGACTGTTTTCAAAAAGTAAACACCATTCGGTAAAGAAGCTGTCTGAATGGGCGTCTCTGTTTGTCCCGAATCTAATATATGTCGGTCGATTTCGCGACCACTCAAATCTACCAAGATGAAAATGGTAGGAGTATTGGCCATTCCCCCAATGGCCTTTATTCGGAGCTGGTCATGGAAAGGGTTGGGCATCGTAGAAACGGACAAAGGCTCTTCAATTATTGTAACCTTGTACGCTAAATTATTTGCAATAGAACTTCCGTCAAGTCGATAAAAAGCAGTTTCCATGCCTTCGTTAAAGTTGAGCAAGGTTTCTCTTTCCGGTACCTCACGTTGCAATTCTAGAATTAGGCTAAAAATTTTTGTGCCTTCCTTTAGTTGTACGGCTTTTGTTTGGGGCTGAACCCACAGTGTACGGATTTCTTGCGTCTCATCCAGTATATTGTAATTGTCTTTTCCAAATCCAGGCAAGTCTTCCGCATTTACGCCCCAAATATTTACTTTCTCTTTATCAAAGCGATAAGCTGCTTGTGCTGCTACAATAGCTGGCAGGGAATCTTTTGCTGAGCAGGTGATTTGGATCACAGTCCCTTTTTTCAAGTATTTAGGGGATGCTGCAATTGATTGTTCAGAGCGATCCATCGGATCTGGTGCAAAAGGGAACCCATCAGCATTGGAAAAATTGACATCTCCCATTTTCACACCTACGCTTCCGCCAACTATTCCTAAATGCTGCGGATCATAATCTGAAGGGACGGACAAGAGCCTGTTATACTGGCCTAAGTACCCGGGGTACGGCGGAAATGTTAGAAAGGGATTTGGCTCAAATTGGGCAAAAAATGATGGATTTAATAGCAGGAGTCCAGCAGGAACAAAACGCCAAGAAGGAACTTGTGAAAATTTGGGGATGTAGCCAAGAATCAAGCGTTGCACTTCGTCTGCATCATTATGCAAAATATTTCCGTCAACAATTACATCTGCCGCAATATTAGCGTATGAATTTACAAATAATCCAGATGTAGAGTTTGCCACCTGTCTAATCAGCACCACATCATAAACCGTGACACCGTTTGTGTGGTTTATATCGTAAGCCCAAGCAGCCTGTATAAGGTCAGTACCATCAACATCGTGCTCAAAAGTACAGGAGTACCACCCTCTACCTAATGGAGCAGGAAAGGTTTGGGTTATCCGCTGGCATTTTTGTAAAGGCATGCTGTTTGAAGTGGCAACATTTACATTGTTTAGGCCAAGGAAATCAGGGTTTACAGTTTGAAAAAATGTTAGAACCCTTGAATTGAGGTCAAACGGCGCGGAGGAGTTAAAGTTTCCACCGCCGCCATTGAACATGCTTGCGGGAGGCAGGTATGTTTGCGCAACTACAAAAGAGAAATTGTAGGCAAAAGCCAAAATTAAAACACAAAATGTTCTAAAATGGGGGGGGGGGTAATCGAAAATAGTTTCATAAAAATCGGTTTAAAAGATGAAAAGTACACTGCAAATATAATGGT
The DNA here is from genome assembly GCA_038246345.1 of Chitinophagales bacterium. GTDB lineage: Bacteria > Bacteroidota > Bacteroidia > Chitinophagales > Saprospiraceae > M3007. The sequence goes on along the minus strand of JBBRWA010000066.1, from coordinate 2,890 downwards.
AAAAATGAATAAAATATCCTGCCAACTAACAATTTTTAATCTGCATGATTAATTGGTGATTGTGGCATTAAGCGGCAAAATGCTTTTCAAGTGTTTCAAACCGAAACCTAAATATTTCCCGCACCTTGGCATGTATAAATAGCTTACCTGCTATCCATCCAAACACAGATTTCCCGATGTCATAATGGAGAATATCCGTCATTAATACCCCGCCTTCCACCGCTTTGAAGTGGTGTTCGTGGTGCCAGATATTGTAGGGGCCTTTGCGTTGTTCATCCACGAAATAGGATAGTTCTTTGATATGCGTGATCTCCGTGCACCAAGAAATCGGAATGTTCAGCATCGGCTTAATGCGGTAGGTGATGATCAGGCCTTCGTACACCTTGTCGGGCAGCTCAGAAGTCACCTCAAAAACCATGTCTTTGGGAGTCACCTCGTTCAGGTTTTTTGGTGTTGCAAAAAAGTCCCATGCTGCTTCCAGGCTGATCGGGAGGAATTGTTCTTGTTTGAGTTTCTGCATTATATTATGTTGTTTTGGCGATTCTTTGTCCTGTGACACTAAACATCCAAAGCGGAATAGGGTTTTGGGTTTGCCTTCGGCATCATTTTGTGGCCAAACACTTCGAGTGCTTTTTCATCTTTTTAACGCATTCGAAAACAACCTTCACTGCTAATTAGTCGTCAAATAAAACGTGCATGTAGATGATCAAAAACATTGAAGGCCTTGGAAGAGAGCATGTTACCTGGTTGGAGTTAATAGACGCGAATAAGATTCCCAATTCGTTCAATGATATATGTGCAGGCGGGAACATGCATTGTGTGCCGGAGGCTGCGAAGGCACTTAAACATACATAAACATTAAAAACATGAAAAACACAATCCTACTATTACTTGGAATCCTTGCCATAATTTCATGCCATAAGACCAAAGATGAAGGCGAGGTTAAAGGTTCTTGTGATCTAAAAACAGTATTCAAGGCACCAGGAGGCTATACCATTCAGTCTGTAGGAACCATAGACTTCAGTGGATTTAAAGTGGAGTCGTTTCAGTTCGTCAACGAAGCGGCAGGATATGTAATGGCTACTAATACTGGGGGTTATGTCAGGTTGTTAAAAACCGTTGACGGCGGGAAGAACTGGACAGATGTGTACATAAACATACTGCATTACCCAAGGGGTATGGCATTCAGGGATGAAAATTATGGGTTGATTTCCGTGTATGATGTAACGGGTTGCCCGAATAACTGCGCAGACAAGTGTGCTGCGCTCAAAACGGAAAACGGGGGCAACTCTTGGGTGATTATTGAATATCCAAATCTCTTAGGGTATTTGCATCACCTCCAATTTGACGAAGCGGGGCAGCTATTTGCAACACTTAGTTATGGCACCCAAACAAGCATTGTGCACTCAGATGATGGTGGCGCAACTTTCAACACTTTGTACCAAGCGCCTGATTTAGTATTTGCAATAAGTACATTTAGCTTTCAGCTTTTTGAGGACAAAATATATGCTTCAGGCACTGGCGGGAGTATTTTGGTCATAAATAAAAACGGAGATTTGCTAAAGACAATACAAGCTCCTTTGTCAACGATATGGGATTTAAAAGTTATTGATGAGGACAATTTGGTTGTTGCGTTTTCTGAAGCTGTGTTGAAAACAACCGATGGCGGCAATTCCTGGCAATCAATTTTTGATGGCAGCGCAAGACTGATTGATTTCAGCACTCCAGAAAAAGGATTGATACTGAAAAGCAAAAGTTATTGTCCTTCAGATATTTACCAGGCAAATGACCTTTTTGCTGCGACGAATGACGGAGGTAAAAATTGGATTGAACCCGATGAGACGACCACCAATCTTGCCATCTTTTTTTCCAACAGTCAAAAAATTGCAGCAGGCAGGTACATGATGTTCTTTAGAGAAAAATTGTTGGAGTTGAAGGAAAACTGAGGAGTCCGTTGAGAAACCTCGTAGCCCTTAAACCTCCTGTGCCGCGTCCCATGAATATACACAAGTCAAAACCTGGCTAGAAGCCATTGGCAAAGCAGTTGTTCCGCTTTAATTTCCATATTGAATACCAAACAGTGGTGTCATTCCGATCGAAGCGAGGAACCTGATAATTGGCATCGTTATTCCTCAGGTTCCTCGCTGCGCTCGGAATGACACCCCTGTTTGGTATGCAGCATGTTTGAACGTTGATGCCATACAAGGCAGGGATGTGTACATACGCTAAGTCAACGACATTGGCATAAATGTCCCGCTCCCAGCTTCATTCATCAATTTCTTCATTAGCCTTCACTCTTCTAATAGCCTCGTTTATCCGCCCAAAAAACGCCGCCGTCGGCCCTTTACTAACAGGTACACCTGGTTGCCATGCTGCCGGGAAAGCGGCATGTCAAGCTCCCACACTTTTTGTATTGTATGGAAAAAACCGGGCATATCGTCGCCCAATTCTTCGTTCACATAAATCAGGGTTTCAAAGTTGGCCGGCAAGGAATCTGGTAGCCAGTACGCTCAGCACGTTCCCGACGCCGTATTTCTGTTTCAATTCCAAAATGGTGCGATTACAAGCATCGCCCGGCGCGCTTGCTAGGGGCGGGCATGTATGTTTCAATTCCAAAATGGTGCGATTACAAGCGAGTACGACAACGATGAAGACGCCGGGGCTGTGGTGTTTCAATTCCAAAATGGTGCGATTACAAGCATTCCATTTGCAGGAAGCGGAACAGAGGTTGCAAGTTTCAATTCCAAAATGGTGCGATTACAAGGTAATGAGCGGGTGCAGTCCAAAGTGCACAAGCTCGGTTTCAATTCCAAAATGGTGCGATTACAAGCGATGTCCACCATGCAAATTGCGCCGCGTCAACGGAGTTTCAATTCCAAAATGGTGCGAT
>JBBRWA010000065.1:0-23342 GCA_038246345.1 Chitinophagales bacterium | reverse complement strand
TACAATTCGGGCCGCCAAAGGCTTACGAATGCTGGATCAGCTACTTCAAATCGCGACGGTTTTGCCAAGGGCAATATCCCGCAAAATATTTCTGTACAGGTACGGGCAAGTATTGGCAATGACACGCTTTGGATTGGCAATGCCTACACGTACCGGCCAAGACGCGCCGACATCCGCAATGCCCAGGTTCAGTTTTTCACCGACCGAGCCATCTACCGACCAGGGCAGACAGTCTATTTTAAAGGCCTAGTTTTTCGGCAAACCCAAAATACAAACGGCACCCGCCTCATGCCGGAAATTGTACCCAATCAATCTGTTACGGTCAAATTTTATGATGCCAATGGACAGGCAAAAGGCGAGCTTAAGCTGAAAAGCAATGAATACGGCACCTTCAACGGCACGTTTATGGCACCTGCCACTGGCCTAACGGGTCAGATGAGTATTCAGGCGGAAAATGGTACCTCGGGTCAAGCTTATTTCAGCGTGGAAGAATACAAACGTCCCCGATTTGAAGTGACCATGAAGCCCGTAGAAGGTGCTTTTCGGGTCAATGATAAAATAACGGTGAAGGGTGAAGCTAAAAACTACGCCGGCAATGTCGTGGACGGTGCAGCAGTGCGCTACCGCGTGGTACGCCAGGCGCGCTTTCCGTTTTGGGATTATTATCGTTCCTGGAAACTGCCTTCCTATTTCAACCAAAGTCAAATGGAAATTGCCAATGGCACCACGACCAGCGGCGTTGATGGCGGTTTTGCTATCGAATTTACGGCCATTCCCGATGTCGATATCCCCAAAAAAGACCAACCGATCTTTGATTACCAGGTATTTGTAGATGTAACAGACATTACAGGAGAAACCCGCAGCACTTCCAGCACCGTCAGGGCAGGCTATATTGCCTTGCAAGTTGCCTGGGATTTGCCCAGCGAAATCAACATCGACAGCTTGCGCACGGTAGAATTGAAAACCACCAATATGGCCGACCAGAAGCAAGCCGCCGAAGGTCAGATCACCTTGCAGCGACTCGTGGAGCCCAAACAGTTTTTCAAAGAGCGGATTTGGGAACGCCCTGAAATTTCCACTATTGCTAAAAATGATTTCAACCGCATGTTCCCTGACATGGCCTGGAAAGATGAAGATGACCCAACAAAATGGAGCCGGGAAGATTTTACCAGAACCATAGGTTTTAATACCGCCAACGATGAAAGTTATGATCTGCATGAAGGTAAAACCAAGCCAGGCTGGTACGTAGCGCGGCTCACAACCAAGGACGCCTTCGGTGAAAAGATTGAAATTGAACGCATTGTGCGGGTATGGGACAACGCTAATCAGTTTGAAGAACCCTCTGCTGCGGCAGAAAAGCCTACCTGTGAGCCGGGCGAAACGGCACGCATTGCTTTTGGTGGCAAACCCGAGGGCTTATTCTTTTTCTTTGCAGTGGAAAAAGCGGGAACGCTGCAAACGCCGGAATGGATCAGCAGCCGATTGCAGGGACTTTCTACCGTGGAGTTGAAGGTGGCCGAAACGGACAGAGGCGGTATCACAACGCACTGGTTTACCATCAAAAACAACCGTTTTTACGGTGTTGGGCAGGTGTACATCAATGTGCCCTGGAGCAATAAGGATCTGCAAATCAGCTATGAAACCTTTCGCGACAAATTGGCACCTGGCCAACAAGAAGAATGGCGCATCAAGATAAGTGGGCCGAAAAAAGACAAAGTTGCTGCTGAAATGGTCGCTGCCATGTACGATGCTTCGCTCGATCAGTTCAGGCCACATGATTGGTCCCCTATTGCATTTCCAATCAATTATGCCCGCATCAACTTTAACTATGGGCAGAATTTTGGTAGCAGTGGTGGTTCTATACGCTTCGACGATGGCAACGAAACGGAGGTGCCTTCACGCATTTACCCCAGTTTGAACTGGTTTGATTTCCCTTTCTGGGGAAGGCCCAGGTCCATGGCCATGATGCGCAGTTCGGGGGAGCCAGGAGAATATTCAGCAAAAGAATCCAGCAATGCTCCCCCAGCGCCGATGGCGGATGCGGAGGAGGTACAGGGCGGCCGAGGCAAAGCCGAACCCAATGCAGCAACCTTTGATCCTGAAAACGGTTTTGAGAAAAAACCATTGCCAACACCAGCCCCGCCCACATCCATTCGCCGCAACCTCAACGAGACAGTCTTCTTCTTCCCGGAACTCCGCACGGATGCCGATGGCAATGTGATCTTGAAATTTACCATGAACGAAGCACTGACCCGCTGGAAATTGCTCACGTTTGCGCATACCAAAGATTTGCAACAAGCGGTTTCGGTGAAAGAAGTGGTCACCCAAAAGGAACTCATGGTAATCGCTAACCCGCCGCGATTCCTGCGCGAAGGCGATGAAATTGAGTTTTCTGCCAAAGTGAGCAACTTGTCGAAGGAGCAACTGACCGGGACCGCTACCCTGAATTTGTTGGATGCTGCCACCTTGGCACCCGTAGAAAAAGCATTTGGACTTGCACCCAACAACCGCATTTCCCGATTCAGCGTACTGCCTGGCCAATCTGCTGCCATCTCCTGGAGTATCAAAGTGCCCAACAATTACAGCGGTGCTGTCACCTGGCAGATTTTTGCCGATGCCAAAGCCTACCGCGATGGCGAGGAAAGCACCATTCCGGTGGTCAGCAACCGGATGTTGGTCACGGAGACGCTGCCCATTTCCCTGCGCGGCAACCAGACCAAGCAGTTTGTTTTTGACAACTTCAAGAACAAAGGGGCGAGCAAATCGCTGCAAACACACAGTTACACCCTTGAATTTACCAGCAACCCGGTTTGGTACGCTGTGCAGGCACTTCCGTATATCATGGAATACCCGCACGATTGTTCGGAGCAGATTTTCAGCCGTTTTTATGCCAATACGCTGGCTTCCAGCGTGGTGCAAAAAATGCCACAGATAAAGCGTGTTTTTGATAGATGGAAAGGCGCCACCCCCCAGCCCCCTCAAAGTGGAGCTCTTCTGAGCAACCTCAGCAAAAACGAAGAACTGAAATACGCCCTGCTCGAAGAAACGCCTTGGGTGATGGATGCCCAAAATGAGGCCCAGCAAAAGCAGAACATCGCCCTTTTGTTCGACCTCAACCGCATGGCCAACGAGCAGGAACGGGCCATCAACACCTTGGCAGAGCAGCAATTGGGCAGCGGCGGCTGGCCTTGGTTCCCCGGCGGGCCTGATAGCTGGTACATCACGCAGCATATCGTGAGCGGCATGATGCATTTGCAAAAACTGGGTGCTTACAACCCGGAAAAGGATCAGAAAGCGGCGAACATGGTCGACAGAGCGCTTGGTTATTGCGATGCTAAAATTGCCGAGCAATACCGCAAACTGGCCGATCAAGTACAATTGGGCAAAGCGAAATTTGAAGACGATCACCTCGACGGCATGGCGATCCAATACTTGTACATGCGCTCTTTCGCGCCTGTAGATCGTTCTACCAAAGAAGTAGGCTACTACCTAGATCAGGCTACGAAATACTGGTTAGGTAAAGGCTTGTATCAGGAAGGTATGCTTGCGCTCGCGTTGCACCGTTTTGGCAACAAAGACGAAGCCATGAAAATTGTAAAAAGCCTGCGCGAGCGTGCCACCATGAAAGAAGAACTCGGCATGTACTGGCCAGTGGATTGGGGCTTTTACTGGTATCAATTGCCCGTAGAAACCCAGGCGCTGATGGTAGAGGTATTCGGAGAAGTGGCCAACGACATGAAATCGGTGGAAGAACTGCGGATATGGCTGCTGAAAAACAAACAGACCAACCGCTGGGAAAGTACCAAAGCGACTTCGGAAGCGGTGTACGCCCTGCTGCTTTTTGGCGACAACTGGCTGGACAATACCAAACCAGTTAAAGTAAGCACGGGTGGGAAACCCTTACAAGTCAATGAATACGAAGCTGGCACGGGTTATTTCAAGCAAAAATGGAACGGCTCGGAAGTGAAAGATTCCTGGGCAGAAATCAAAGTAGAAAACCCGAACAGCAACATCGTTTGGGGTGCCGCTTACTGGCAATACTTTGAAGACCTGGACAAAATCAAAGACTTTCAAAAAACGCCACTTACGATTGTGAAACAACTGTTCACCGAGGAAAACAGCGCCACTGGCCCCGTGCTAAAACCCATCGTAGACGGCCAAAAACTCAAACGCGGCGATAAGATCAAAGTCCGCATCGAGATCCGGGTGGATCGTGCCATGGAATACGTACACCTCAAGGACATGCGTGCGGCTGGTTTTGAGCCAATAAATGTGCTCAGCGGCTACCGCTGGCAAGGCAGCCTCGGCTATTACGAAAGCACCAAAGACCTGGCGACGCACTTTTTCATCGACTACCTGCCGCGCGGCACTTTTGTGTTCGAGTACCCGCTGGTAGTATCGCTGCGCGGTGATATGAGCAACGGCATTACGACCATGCAGTGTATGTACGCGCCGGAGTTTACGAGCCATTCGAAGGGGGGGCGGGTGAAAGTGGAATAACGGAATGCGGAATGTGGAGTGCGGATTTGGGAATGCGGAGTGCGGAATGTGGAGTGCGGAGTGCGGAATGTGGAGTGCGGAATGTGGAGTGCGGAATGTGGAGTGCGGAATGTGGAATGTGGAGTGCGGAATGTGGAGTGCGGAGTGCGGAATGTGGAGTGCGGAATGTGGAGTGCGGAATGTGGAGTGCGGAGTGCGGAGTGCGGAATGTGGAGTGCGGAATGGAAATGATTGGGATGGCGTTGGATGATTAAACGTGTATTCCGAAATCCGCATTCCAAAAGTCTTTTTGACCTGCTGTAATACGTACAGCACGATGTCAGACAATATTTTATCAATTAATCAGTCCTGGTACTTGTTTCAGAAAAAAATGAAAGCAACTACCATGGTAATAACAACCACTAAAATTGACCAATACATCACAGCCCAAGCCCCGGAGCGACAAAGCATTCTGTCGGCGATTCACGCCATTGTCATCGAAGAAGACAGCACCGTCGTGCCAGTCGTGGAGCCAATGATGGGAAAGGGAATAATCGTTTACAAATGCCAAGTTGAATATTAAAGCATTCCAAAATATTCCGCTAGGGTATAATACAAACAATGATTGATCGAGCTGCCAATAAGGTTGTGGTATCTATACAAACTGCGCCTAAAAAGCCAAAGTTCAAAATACTTGTTGAACATGATCAGGTTTGGAACTGGTAAAAAATATGCTTCCTATGATAAAAGGCCTTTTCGAAACACACCTATACGTCGAAGATTTAGAGCGGTCCATTGACTTTTACGCCAACGTGCTTGGCTTGGAACTATGCCATTTCGAACCGGAAAGACGCGTAGCATTTTTCTGGATCGGGAAGCCCAAAGAAGCCATGCTCAGGCTTTGGGAAAAACCGAAAGCGGAAATTGATAAGCGGCATTTTGCCTTCCGCTGCGACGTGGAAGATGTATTAAACAAGTCTGGAGCCTACTTGAAGGCCAGAAACCTACAGCCCTACAATTTTTTAAAAGACGGAACGGAACGGCCCATGGTCTTTGGCTGGATGCCCGCCATCGCCATTTATTTTGACGACCCGGATGGGCATATTCTTGAATTCATTGCGATTTTAGAGGGTAAGGGGATGCCGGAATTAGGGGTGATTTCGTATGGCGAATGGTTGCGATTTAACAATCATCCATAAATTTGCACAACAGAAAATTTATATTCTAAAAAAGTACCAATGCCCAACTACGATCGCGAAGCCCTAATCCGTGATTTTTACAAAGCAGGAGAAGGCAAAGTTGTATTTTGGAAAAAACTCAGTTAGCGAAGAAGCGGGTAGCGGTGCCTGGAAAACGCTTCGGGAATTTTATCTGGAATAATAGCAGCGACATTTTTTGCGTTTGCGACTTACTATGAAGAAGATAATAGTAAGCATCATACTGATTTTTTCCGCACTTTGTCCTGCACCTGCGCAAACAAGTTTTTACCAAAAGCTTGCAGATGGCGCTCTCGACCTAACCCATCAAAAAGTGCAATACGACCCAGCCTATTTTCGCATCCCTTACCCAAACGGCGATGTGCCCACGGACAAAGGTGTTTGCACCGATGTGATCATCCGAGCCTATCGAAAACAGGGCATTGATTTACAAAAAGAGGTGCATGAAGATATGAAAAGCCATTTTTCGGCATACCCGAAGATTTGGGGGCTTACACGAACAGATAAAAATATTGACCATAGAAGAGTGCCCAATTTGATGACTTTTTTCAAAAGGCAGGGTAGGGGAATGCCTATAACCACCAACCCTAAAGATTACCTTCCCGGCGACATTGTATGCTGGAAGCTCAGCGGTGGTGCCACGCATATCGGTATCGTCGTAAAAAACACCACAGCGGACGGCCAAAGAAATTTAATCGTGCACAATATTGGGCGTGGACAGGTGCTAGAGGATTGCCTGTTCAACTATAAAATAATCGGTCATTACCGTTATGAAAAGTGAAAACCTTGATGTTTACCACGGAGCGTCTTTTTATTAAACCATTGGAAATCAGCCACCACCATTTTATCCAGGCACTGGTCAACGCTGATGGCTGGCTTAAATTTAAGATGGCCTTCACACTAGAATTCTTGAGACCACCATTCCAGAAAATGTAAGTTCAATTCGATTGCTCAGAAAGCTTGGATTGGACTTTGAAGCTGAAATTTTAGTTTAGCAAGATAAATTGCATGTATATGGAGTGTCTGTGTAACTCAAAATATTTCTTTCGCGCCGTGGCGTTTTTCTTATTTCTCTGTTTTTTACAACCAGGATTTGCGCAGGTGATAATGCAAAAAAAATGGGAGCGTATAATTGCGGTAGACCCGTTTCCTTCAAGAATAAACGAGACTGTCATCGCCTTGGATGCACATAAAAACACGTATCTTTTAATCAGGGGGACAATAGATAGCCTTTCGATGGGATGTCAGCTTTTCAAATTTGACAGTTCAGGCGCTATTTTGTGGGAAAGAAATATTGAATATCTGTACGGGATACAAAACGCCCACTATCGAAGCTTCTTAGTTGATAGCATCGGTAATGCGTATGTAGGAACGCACAACTGGATAAATTATTCACCTGATTTTGATGCGATCCTTACCAAATTTTCGCCTGAAGGCACAAAGCTTTGGGAAGTCAATTATTCTTTTGGGATTATTGGAAGCAAATATTTTAATAATCTAGCCTTTGATACTACGGGCAGAATAATAGCGGTAGGCGAAATCATGGGAAGACCAATTGAATCGGGTGACAACGTTGGCGAAGTTGGCCCTGATGACCTTTCTTGGTTTGCCGTGGCAATAGACACCTCAGATGGGAAAGTTCTGTGGAAGACCATCTGTACAACACCGGGTGAATACTCACCCATGAATTTGCGGTTACATGCAGATCGGATAGAGGTGTTAAGTTTGCGTTATGTCAGTTCCAAAGATGTATATTTAATCATCACCCAAATTGATTTTCAAGGCCATGTTTTGGAAGAGCATGAAAAATTGCTGGCTGACAACTATTTTATTAACAGTTATATCTGCAAAAATGGCGACATTTTGCTGGCTCATTGGCATGGCGGCTATGCAGTAACGAAACTAAATCAACGTGGAGACAGCTTGTGGCAGTTCAGGCCCGATGCCAGTTTTTGCCCATATACTGAACGTGTAATGGCTTTGATTGAAGACGACGCTGCCAATGTTTATACAACTGGCAGTATTTGCATTGATAGCACAATGAGACAGCTGACGGCTAAATTGGGGCAGGATGGCGCCTTAATTTGGCAAAACATCTCGGCGGACACTGTAGGTTTAGAGTATGCGCAAGGTAATGGCATCTGCCTGGATAATGGCAAGGTTATCGTGGCAGGCGGTACCCGTATTGACGACTGTTCAACAGGAACTTTGACCGTTTTTAAGGCTCATGGACGTGATGGGGGCAGCCCTGAATTACAAATCGGATCGGATTCAGAAATCAGTTCGTTTTTTTGGTAAACTGTGATGTCTGGGAACAACCTATATTTATTAGGAGAAAATATCGATCATCCACAGGGCAACTACTTTTCAATAAGCTGCTTTCAGCTTAATAATTAAGAACCCAATACCTCCTCAATCCCCATCAACTCCTCCTTCCCAAACGCCAAATTATCCAAACTCCCCAAGCAATCCTCTATCTGTACCGTCCGGCTCGCGCCAATCAGTACCGATGTCACCCGCTCATCTTTCAACAACCAGGCAATGGCCATTTGTGCCAGCGTTTGGCCGCGTTTTTTTGCGATGTCATTGAGCGCAGATATTTTCGCGAGTGTTTCCTTCGTGATCGCCGATTCTTGCAAAAAACCATGCGCCGCAGCTGCCCGTGAATCGGCCGGAATGCCTTTCAGGTATTTATCGGTCAACAAGCCCTGCGCCAGCGGCGAGAACGGAATGCATCCAACGCCTTCCTTTCCCAACACATCCATCAACCCGCCTTCTACCCAGCGGTCAAACATGGAATATTTTGGCTGGTGAATCAAACAGGGCGTACCAAGCCGCTTTAAAATTTCCAAAGCTTGGGCCGTCTCCGTGGCGGAATAGCTGGAAATGCCCACGTACAAAGCCTTGCCTTGACGGTAAATCAAATCCAGCGCGCCCATGGTTTCTTCCAGCGGGGTGTTTGGATCCGGCCTGTGGCTGTAAAATATGTCCACATAATCGAGCCCCATGCGCTTGAGGCTTTGATCAAGGCTGGCAACCAAGTATTTTTTGGAGCCCCATTCTCCGTAAGGTCCCGGCCACATCAGGTAACCTGCCTTAGTGGAAATGATCAGCTCGTCGCGGTAGGGCGCAAAATCCTGCTGCATCCAGCGACCAAAGTTTTCCTCTGCTGAGCCAGGGGGCGGGCCGTAGTTATTAGCCAAATCGAAGTGGTTGATGCCTCGGTCGAAAGCATACCGCAGCATGGCGCGACCATTTTCAAAGGTGTCAACGCCGCCGAAATTGTGCCATAAACCGAGTGAAATGGCGGGAAGCTGGATACCACTGCGGCCACAGCGGCGGTAGGTCATTTGGTCGTAACGGGTAGGATTTGCGGTGTAGTTCATTGATCTATGTTTAATTGTTTTTCACCACAGAGGACACTGGGTTGCACAGCGGTTTTCACAGAGTAAAAAAATGAGTTTGCATTCGGTTCGTTAAAAAAAACTCTGTGAAAACCGCTGTGCAACCCTGTGTCCTCTGTGGTGATTTGTCCGCGAATGTCCACCATTTTTCTCAAGTATTCAATTTTTCACAGCGTCTTCCGTTACTTTGTATCCTGTTTTCCAACCAATTTCCATACCATGAAATTCAAGCTACCCTTTATACTCCTACTACTGACGAGTCTCTTTCTGTCCAATATGGCACAGGCCCAGAACAGCGAATTTACCCTCGATGACACCCTGCGCGGCAGCATCACCCCAGAACGCGCTTGGTGGGATCTTACATTTTACAAATTAGAACTTAGCGTCGATCCCAAAGCGCAATCAATCACCGGCAGCAATGAAATTCATTACAAAGTTTTGGAATCCAATAACTTGCTTCAAGTTGACCTGCAGCCGCCCCTACAGATTGAACGGGTGGAGCAAGCAGGAGAAACACTCGGATTTACGAAAAAAGGAAAAAACGCCTATTTCATTCAATTGAAAGCACCACAAACGATAGGTTCCCGCCAGTTTATCACCGTTTGGTATTCCGGCAAACCCCAAGTGGCCAAAAACGCTCCCTGGGATGGCGGTTTTAGCTGGTCGACACATGGCTCCAATAAAGAACCATTTGTAGCTACCTCTTGTCAGGGACTAGGTGCCAGCGTGTGGTGGCCCTGCAAAGATCACATGTACGATGAGCCTGATTCTCAATCCATTACAGTAACCGTACCACCAGGCATGATGGATGTTTCCAATGGCCGATTGCGCAAGGTATCAGTGCATGACGATGGTTCCCGCAGCTTTGAATGGTTTGTCCAAAACCCGATAAACAACTACGGCATCAACGTTAATATTGCTAACTATGCCTCCTGGAGTGATACCCTAAACGGTGAAAAAGGCGTGCTGACGCTCGATTATTTTGTCCTTCCCGAAAACCTGGAAAAAGCCAAGGCGCAATTTCAACAAGTAAAAGGTATGTTGCGGGCCTTTGAACACTGGTTCGGCCCCTATCCGTTTTATGAAGACGGCTACAAGTTGGTGGAAGTCCCTTACCTCGGCATGGAACACCAAAGCTCGGTCACTTACGGCAACAAATACAAAAACGGCTATCTGGGCATGGATATGTCCTTCACCGGCTGGGGCAAAAAATGGGATTTCATCATCGTGCATGAATCCGGCCATGAATGGTTTGCCAACAACATCACCTACCGCGACATTGCCGATATGTGGGTGCATGAGAGTTTTACCAATTACAGCGAAAGCTTGTACACCGAATACCATTTTGGTAAAGCCGCAGGCGCTGAATATGTCCGGGGAATACGGAGGGGAATTAAAAACAGCACGCCGATTGTTGGAACCTATGGGGTAAACAAGGAAGGTTCCGGAGACATGTACAACAAAGGCGGTAACATGCTGCACACCATCCGGCAAGTCGTAGACAATGATGATTTATGGCGCGACATCCTCCGTGGCCTGAACCGCGACTTTTACCATCAAACCGTCGATGGCTCCCAGATTGAAGCCTATATCAGTGAAAAATCGGGCAAAAACCTGCAAAAAGTATTCGATCAATACCTGCGGGACATCCGCATTCCTGTGCTGGAATACCGCTTTGAAAAGAAAGGTAAAGTGGCCTATCGTTGGACGAATTGCGTGGAAGGCTTTGACATGCCCATAAAAGTATCGCTCAATCCCGGTAAAATGGAATGGGTTCAGCCCACGGAAACTTGGAAAAGCAGCCCCTTCAAAGGAGATAAAGTGGATGGTTTTAATGTGTACGAAGATTTTTATGTGAAAACGGGGCGGTTGTAAAGCAACGCCAAACCTCGTAGGTCTAAAACCTCTGGGCTTCCTGTAAAAAACCATCGGTTTTTTACAGGAAGCCCAGAGGCTTTAGACCTACGAGGTTTTAGCTGAAGCCTACTGCTTCAACACCCTCGCCACCTTCCCACCCATTCGCAACCAATAATACCCAGGATCCAAGCCTTTCAATGAAACAGTCGCCTTTCCTGAATCTAGCATCCAGTTCCGAAGCTTTCGACCCGAAACATCAAACAATTCCAACGCTCCAGACGCTTCAATACTTAGGTTCAACACATCAGTTGTAGGATTCGGATACACTGCTAATTCCTGCTCCTGAAACGCCTCCTGCGCGCCTGATGCCGCCAAACTCCCCACTTTTACCCCATTTCCAAAACTACACACCCAAATTTCGCTGGGTTTAAATGGATTGAAAAATACCCGCTCCGGCTGTCGGTACTTATAGCTCGTCACAGCCTGAAAAACCGCATTTGCCACCGTAATATCATGCGTAATCCAAAGCCCCTGCTGCTCTGTAGTCAAGTACACTTGCTTGGTATTCAGTGGATTGAAGGTGATGGAAGTGACTCGATCAAACTGTGTGCCCGTTAGTTTTGTCCATACCTGTCCACGGTTGGTGCTTCGGTACAAGCCCCCCAGTCCATTTGGCGCGCCGCCCCAACCACTCCACACACAAGCATACCAAGTGTTTTGCGCCGCATCATCAGGCGACAGCACAATGTCTTTTGTCCAATACAACATACCGGGTGCTGAAACATCCTGCCAGCTGTTAGTTGTAGGGTTGAAAATAAACACGCCCGAACTATTGGTAAAAGTGCCTGATGCATTGCGCCGACCAGAAAAGCTCGCCACCAGTTTCCCGTCATTCAGCACGGTCAATGATGCCGGGTGCTTTTGGGTGCGCGGCGGGTCGGGCAGCAAAGTCCAGGTAGAAGCCCCCAACGAAAGCAAGTTATCGCAGCGATACACCCCACCAATACCAGTTCCATTGCCATAATGAATCACACTGGCATAAGCGCGGTTCGGGTTGTTAGGGTCTAGTGCCACCCAGAAAACCGGATGTCCAAAAGATTTTATCAGTTGCCAGTTAGCGCCATTGTCGCTGGAATAGAGCAGTTTGCCTTCAGCATCATTATTGTCGAGCGGGTTGTCGGCCAGCCGTGTACTTTGGTACATGTCGTGGATGTTGCTGGTAGCGGCGAACAGCGTCCCATTGGGATGTTGGGCGATTCGGTAGGTGGAATTGGCATTCAAGCCTGAATAATTAAATGACCAGGTTTGCCCGGCATCCGTGCTTCGGATTCCTTTTATGTCAGAAAAGCCCGCGAATAGGGTAGTGGCGTTGGCCCAAAGAACTTGCCAACTCGTCGTGTTTTCAAGTCCAACACTGTGATAGGCTTGCTTGGCGGGAGTCGTCTGGTTCATAGGGTGCTGATCGCTGACATTGACATAAGCTTGCTGCCAGTTTTGTCCGCCATTGGAAGTTGTATGTACAAAACCAAAGTCGCTGAAAATAAGACGGTTGGCATCGTTCGCCACTACATCGAAGCCAAAAGGGCATTCGCCATAGCTCCAGCCCCGGTCGCCGCCCTGTCCACTCCAACCAGTGTTGATATTCTGGTTGTTGGAAGTCAAAAAAGTGTTGGCCCACTGACTGCCAGCATTGCTGCTTTTTAGGACAATTGGCACGCTGCTGGTATTGCTGCCCGCGAGGTACACTGTATTGATATCGTTTTCTGCCATACCTACAAACATGGGAAAATCCGTGCCGAGGGTAATGCCATTCATGCGTGGTGTCCAATTAGTAACGCCGTAATCGCAGGTATACACACCTTTTAAAAATCCCCAATAATCAGATCCCGGAAGCCCAACATATACATCGCCGACGCCCCCGGTGAGGCAGAAAAAGCGCGTGACATTGCCAACTTTGGCAGCGGCAAAAGAAGCGATCCTTTCGTCACTCGGAATTCCCGTGATATTGGCGGTCGCCCAACTGTTGCCACCGTTGGCAGATACCAGCACCCCGTCATTCGTACCGAGGTAAATATTGTCGCCTTCGAACAGCGCTCCACCAATCAGGCAGCCTGAGCCATTAGAAATTGCCGTATGCACCAGGGAAAACGAGTTGCCGCCGTTGTTACTGATATAAATCAGACCGTAATAGGCCATTACTACACGACTCGGATGGCTGTAATCTGCCCAAATGCTGAAGACCTCCTCGTTATTGTCGGGATTGCCAGCCAAAGCGCTCCAGGTAACACCGTTGTCAGTACTTTTTACAGGAATTACTTGGTCGTTGGCATAGCGAACGCAATACAACAGGCCAGCCGTGGCGGTATAACATACCTTGGAATTATGACCAGCCTGCAATTGGCTGAAATGCACCAGATCATATTGTTTTCCGTAATCTGTCGTATGGAAAAGGGCTGATAAATCACAGGCAACGTAGTACTCTTCTGTATTTGACGGATTTAAAGCTGGCGAAAACAGCGCCCCGCCGCCGCCAACACCCCTGGACGACCAGCTTTGGGGCTGACTGGTCACAGAAAAAGTCAGTAAAATACAACAGCATAAAAAGAAAACTTGACGCATAATATTAGGATTTTATGGTGAATTATTAGATGATGAGCAAAGATTGCTTTTAACGAAAAAACGCTGCTTGTATTTGTAACATCTCGGGCGGCTTGATAGTTACATCGTTGGAACCTCCTCCAAAAAACAACAACAAATCCATAATACCCGGATAATCGGCTGTGTTAACCAGTTTTTTTCAAAATAATTGCCAAGTGTTCGATGTAGCCAAACAAGGTATTGTATTGCAGTATGTCCAAATCAAATAATTTTGGCCTGTGCTTGCTCGATGTTCTTTAACAATTCACTGAATCTATAGGGGCAGTTTAACAATATGGACAATTTTTCTCCTTTTCAAAACTATAATCACCTAAGAAAGCGCTCCTATTTTGTTACTTTTGCACCTGCTAAAGCATATTTTAAACCAACATACTTAAAAATACCATGGCTAAAAAACGCATCGCCATCAACGGCTTCGGCCGCATAGGTCGCCTGACTTTCCGCAACCTCGTCAAAAACCCCAACGTTGAAGTAGTTGCCATCAACGACCTCACCGACAACGAAACATTGGCCCATCTCCTGAAATACGACACCATGCATGGCCGATTCGAAGGCACGGTAGCTGCTGACGGTGATTCCATTACAGTTAATGGTTCCAAAATCGCGGCTTTGGCCGTTAAAAATCCGGCTGAACTTCCTTGGGCTGCCATGAATGTGGATGTAGTGCTTGAATGCACCGGTATTTTCCTCGACAAAGAAAAAGCAGGGCTGCACATTCAGGCTGGCGCAAAACGCGTAATCCTTTCTGCGCCAGCTAAGACGGATGATATTCCTACCGTTGTTATCGGCGCCAACGAAAAAGACCTGAAAAGCAGTGACCTTATCGTCTCTAATGCCAGCTGTACCACCAACTGCCTCGTGCCGATGATCATGACGCTTGACAAAGCTTTCGGTGTAGAGCAGCTCTTCATGAACACCATCCATGCCTACACGGCCGACCAGAACCTGCAAGACGGCCCGCACCGCGACTTGCGTCGTGCCCGCGCCGCTGCACAGAACATTGTGCCAACGACTACAGGCGCAGCCAAAGCAGTTGTATTGGTAGCCCCACACTTGAAAGGCAAAATTGAAGCACATTCCCTGCGCGTTCCAGTTGCTACAGGTTCAATCACCGATTGTGTTTGTACCATCAAAAAAGCAGCCACGGTGGAGGAAATAAACGCCGTTTTCGAAGCAGCAGCCAAAGGCCACTTGAAAGGTATTTTGGAATACAATACAGACCCAATCGTTTCGAGCGACATCGTACGCAACACACACTCTTGCATTTTCGATGCGCCACTGACCCAAGCGAACGGCAACACCTGCCGTATTGTTGGCTGGTACGACAACGAAGCGGGGTACTCGGCACGTTTGGCGGAGCTGTGCGCCATGCTTTAAACAAAACCACATAGCACCTATAGTTCACGTAGTTTTTTTGTTAAATTGGCTATGTGAACTATATGTAGCTATGTGGTAAATTCCTCTATACTTCTATCTGGTAAAACCTCCCGCATGACGCTCAATTTCAAAGACAAAAAAGCCCTCATCCGCGTCGACTTCAATGTCCCGCTGGACAAAGCCTATAACATCACGGACGATACCCGCATACGCGAAGCGCTGCCTACCATCAAGCATATCTTGGAGCAAGGCGGTTCTGTCATTTTGATGTCGCACCTCGGGCGGCCGTTGGAAAAGCTAAATGCAGACGGGAGCATCAATAAGGAAAAATTCACCTTGAATCATTTGGTGAAATACCTCAAGCGGAAACTGAAAGTAAAGGTGCATTTCGCCGATGATTGCGTGGGTAAAATGGCGACAAAAAAAGCCGCAGCCCTTAAGCCAGGCGAAGTATTGCTTTTGGAAAACACCCGTTTTCACCCGGAAGAAGAAAAAGGCGATGAAGCATTCGCCCAAAAGCTTGCGGCCCTCGGCGACATCTATGTCAACGATGCCTTTGGTACGGCACACCGTGCACACGCCAGCACCGCTGTTGTGGCCAAGTTCTTCGATAAAAACCACAAGACATTCGGCTTCCTCATGGAGCGCGAGATCGAAAATGCGACCCGAGCCATGAAAAACCCTGAAAAGCCCGTGACCTGCGTTACTGGCGGCTCTAAAGTCAGCGACAAGATTATGTTGCTGGAAAAATTCCTCGACTATGCCGACAATATCCTGATCGGCGGCGCCATGGCCTATACTTTCTTTTTGGCAAAAAAAGGCGCTGTCGGCAACTCACTGGTCGAAGTAGACAAACTAAAAACGGCCAAAGAATTCTTGAAAAAAGCCAAAGATGCGGGCGTAAAAGTGTTACTGCCCAAGGATTCAGTTTGCGGCGACAAATTCGCTGCCGATGCAACGGTAGCCATTTATCCCAGCAATCAAATTCCTGATGGCTGGATGGGACTGGATATTGGCCCATCTGCAGCGCGATCTTTCGCATCTGTCATTCGCAAAAGCAAAACGGTCATTTGGAATGGCCCCATGGGTGTTTTCGAAATGCCCGCCTTCGCCAACGGCACCAAAGTAGTCGCAAAAGCCTGCGCCGCAGCCACCAAAAATGGCGCCTTTACCATGGTCGGCGGCGGCGATTCTGTGGCAGCCGTTAATCAACTAAAATTGGCCAAAAAAGTCAGCTTCGTCAGTACAGGCGGTGGTGCCATGCTGGAGTTTTTGGAAGGGAAAGAACTACCAGGAATCCACGCGATTAAGTGATGAGAGATGAGTTATGAGTTATGAGTTATGAGTTTGCACGACATAGGTCTTTAGCTTAGGAGTGTTTTTCAGCCCCTAAATCATGAAATCGGTAAGGGTGCTGAAAAATCAATGCCAAACCAAAACCCAAATGCCGTGCAAACTCATAACTCATAACTCATAACTCATAACTCATAACTCTACTGCTACTGTGTACATTTCCGTCCGCTCCGCATTGCTGATCTGAATGCTGTACGTTCCTGCGGGTAAATGCTCCAACCCGCCGATTTTTACAGTAGAAATGGCATTTTGATAAATGCTGGAAACTGTACTTGACACAGTTCTTCCGAGGGTATCATGCAAGGAAACAGCATCCCCGTTTTTGAAAAAATCATGCGCAAATAGTAGGGTTAATTCTCCCGCATCTCGATTAAATGCAAAGGTGGACTGCCCATTGGTATAGCCGCCCAATTTAAGCCAGGCATTTGTCATGTCCGGCAATCCCCAGCCCCGTTCGTTGTCGGGATGCTCGTATTGATCGGCTGATTGAAACACAGCATCCAGTATTTCAGCAGCATTTTTTTCTGGGTAAGCACTCCATAGGGCTGCAATTG
Organism: Chitinophagales bacterium; assembly: GCA_038246345.1. Classification (GTDB taxonomy): domain Bacteria; phylum Bacteroidota; class Bacteroidia; order Chitinophagales; family Saprospiraceae; genus M3007. The sequence goes on along the minus strand of JBBRWA010000065.1, from coordinate 6,443 downwards.
CGCCCACCAACATGGGTGATGCGAGGGAGGTGCCACTGGAAACCCCCAATTCTGTGCCCACATTGCCCGCCACCACCACATCATCGCCAGGTGCCACCAAGTCAGGTTTGATGCGCCCATCCGGCGTTGGGCCAAAGGAACTAAAGTTTGCCCGGGCACCATCGCTGTCGACAGCGCCCACGGCAATAAGCCCCGGCGCATCAGCTGGCACGCCAATGTAATGCCAACCGTCATTACCTTCATTACCAGCGCTGTTGCAAATAATCATGCCTTTTGTAGCGGCGATTGCAGCGCCACGGGAACCGATTGCTGTACGACCGTTGAGGGTGGCATACGTGTGGCTTAAGGTGGTGTCATTGAAGCTGGTATAGCCCAGAGAAGCATTAATAATATCCACGCCGATGCTGTCAGCCCATTCTGCACCGGAAATCCAGTTGGCTTCTTCTACCGGGTATTCTCCGCCAGTATCCTCTGTTTTTAGCAAAAAATACGTTGCATCGGGCGCTCCGCCCACAAAGTATCCCGGCAAATTGGCGGCCATGACCGACAATACCGAAGTACCATGTGCCGCCGCTTCAAAAAGCCCTGCATCGCGCTCCACAAAATCCCAGCCGGGATGCAAGCGGCCTTGTATACCTACACTATCAAAAAAAGGCATGGTGTCGGCATTGGTGAAGCCGCCATCCATCACCGCGACCCAAATGCCTTTGCCTCGATATCCGGCAGCATAGAGCGGTTGGATGTTTAGCAAGCTGTTTTGCAGGGTGGTGTAGCCCATCGGATTTTGTGTGCCGCCGGGCTTGGGATAATCAGGTTCAGGCTTGCGCTTTTTTACTGGGCGGTTAGAAGGGTTTCGGAATTTCAGGTGCGGGCCGATGTATTCAATGCTTTTGACAAAAGGCAGGGCATGTGCCTTTTTGATTTCCGAAGAATCAGCAATTAGGGTCACTGCATTGAGCCAACGGGATACACCGTGTATTTGCAAGCCATTGTTTTTCAGTGCTGTAAGGTAAGTGGGCGAAACAGGCAGGTCGTTTTCCACGACCGGAATATTCGCCCTTTCCCGGCGTTCCAGCGCCCGTTGTGAAAGGAACTCGCCGGGTCGGCAAGTACAGTAAGGGCTATGGTCTTTATCCGTCAATTCAACCCAGTATTTATGGAGTTTTTGGGAGATACAGAGGGTAGGTAATATCAAAAAAGCAAAAAAGAGACGTGTTTGCATGGGTGTGATTTTGTGGCAAAGAAAGGGGTTTTAGAAGCTTTATATAGCTTACCTTTACAGCATAAATTATTTATTACAATGGCGGATTATCTTTTGCGACTAGACCGAAACGTTGTCACTGTTGGGAAACTAACAGAACAAGACCCACTTGAAGAAACGCGTTATTGGTTAACCAAAACACCTTCTGAACGACTTGCAGCATTAGAATTACTCCGCATGCGCCTTGCTGATTATGATAACGCTACCGCCCGACTTCAAAGATTTTATACAGTTACTGAACGAGCATCACGTTGAATATCTTGTTCCATATTTTAACCCAAAAGCAGGAAATGCTCCCCCTGTCTCCGCTCCTCCAACAACTCAACCCCATTTCAACGCCAGCATACCTCGACATCGTGCTCGACGACATGACCGCGCACGGATACCGCATGGTAACCATCAATGAGGGCGAAGAATGCCTGGGCCTTTGCGGTATTTGGGTGACCACAAAGCTCTACAGCGGCAAATACCTGGAAATGGACAACGTAGTGGTGGCCCTGGAGCACCGCTCTCGCGGTATCGGTAAATTATTGACCGATTACGTCACCGAATTGGCGCGCCAAGAAGGATGCGTCACCATTATGCTCGACGCGTATCTCGAAAATGAAAAGGCGCATATTTTCTACGAAAGAGAAGGTTTTGTGAAAAAAGGCTACCATTTTTTGAAGAAAATTTGATAAAACAGTGCTTCCATGCATGGGTTTAAGCCTAAAAACCTTTGGTTGTGTTTTTTTGTTGAAAAAAGTGCTTTTTCAAGCCAGAAACTTTCTCATTTCATTGGCTCCGATCATGGGGTTTTGTATCTTCGCGCACTATTTTTAAGGCGGTGATATTTCTCACAAAACAATGTTCACCACTACCGCCAACGCATTAAGACGTATATGCCAGATTCGAGGATTATTTCCATTAATGTTGAAGATGAATTGAAAGTCGCGTACATCGATTACTCCATGTCAGTAATTGTAAGCCGTGCTTTGCCTGATGTCCGTGATGGCCTCAAGCCCGTCCACCGTCGCGTCCTTTATGGGATGCTTGATTTGGGACTCTCCTACAACAAACCCTACAAAAAATCGGCCCGTATCGTGGGTGAGGTACTCGGTAAGTACCACCCGCACGGCGACAGTTCTGTGTACGACACCATGGTGCGTATGGCCCAGGAATGGAGCCTGCGCTACCCCTTGGTAGACGGCCAGGGGAACTTTGGCTCCATGGATGGCGACAGCCCGGCTGCCATGCGTTATACGGAGGCCCGTCTGCGGCGCATCTCCGATGAAATCGTGGGAGACCTGGAAAAAGACACCGTTGATTTCCAATTAAATTTTGACGATTCGCTGGAAGAGCCCAGCGTAATGCCCTCAAAATTGCCCAACCTCTTGGTGAACGGCGCCTCCGGTATTGCTGTGGGTATGGCGACCAATATGATGCCCCACAACCTCAGCGAGGTTTGTGATGCCATCATGGCTGCTGTCGATAACCCAGAAATGACGGTAGACGAGATGATCGAGTTTGTAAAAGCCCCCGATTTCCCGACGGGCGGCATTATTTTCGGACTCAGCGGTGTACATGAGGGCCTACGCACTGGCCGCGGCCGTTGTATCGTGCGCTCCAAAACAGAAATTGAAACCGATAACAATGGCCGTGAAGCCATCATTGTTACGGAAATACCATACCAGGTGAACAAGGCCATGCTGATCTCGAAAATCGCCGATCTGGTGAATGAGAAGCGTGTTTTGGGCATCAGCGACGTACGCGACGAATCGAACCGCGAAGGTGTGCGTATTGTGATCGAAATAAAACGCGACGCAGCGGCGAATGTGATTTTGAGTCAACTCTTCAAGCTCACGCCCCTGCAAACCAGCTACGGCATCAACAATATCGCCTTGGTGAACGGTCGCCCAAGAACCTTGAACCTCAAGGACTTGATCGATGAATTCATTAAGTTCCGCCTGGAAGTCATCGTGCGCCGCACCAAGTACGAATTGCGCAAAGCAGAAGAGCGTGCGCATATCCTGGAAGGTTTGCTCATCGCGCTAGATCACCTGGATGAAGTTATCAAACTGATTCGAGCATCTAAAGATGCAGAAGAAGCACGGACAGGACTTATGTCCAAATTCGGGCTTTCTGAATTACAGGCAAAGGCGATTCTCGCCATGCGGCTGCAACAACTCACTGGCCTCGAGCGCGACAAAGTGCGCGCCGAGTATGATGAGTTGATGAAAAGAATTACGGAATATAAAGCTATTCTGGCTGACGAAAGTTTGCAACGCGGAATCGTTAAAGCTGAAACAACCGAAATAAAAGATCGTTTTGGCGATGAGCGCCGTACGGCTATTGACCTGAGCGACGCTGACATCAGCATTGAAGACCTGATCGAAGATGAAGAAGTAGTGATTACCATCAGCCATGCAGGGTATATAAAGCGCACTTCGATCACCGAGTACCGGGCACAAGGCCGAGGCGGTCGCGGCGCCCAAGGCGTGCGCACCCGTGGCGAGGATTTTGTAGAGCACATGTTCACGGCAACGAACCACGAAAATATTTTGCTCTTCACAGAGAGCGGCCGTTGTTTCTGGCTGAAAGTATATGAGGTGCCTGAAGGCGCTAAAACTACTGCAGGTAGGGTGATCCAGAACCTGCTCAACATTCCGAAAGATGATAGGGTGCGGGCCTATATTATTGTTCGCAAACTCAACGATGAGGAGTTTGTCAACAACAATTACATCATTTTCTGTACCAAACGCGGTCAGATCAAGAAAACCTTGTTGGCCGATTACTCTCGCCCGCGCCAAGGCGGCATCAACGCCATTGGTATCAACGAAGGCGATGCCCTCATCGAAGCTAAACTAACCAACGGCAAAAACGAGATCATCCTTGCGGTGCAAAGTGGCAAAGCCATCCGTTTCAACGAACAGGATGTGCGCGCCATGGGCCGTACCGCCGCCGGCGTACGCGGTATTCGTGTTGACGAGAAGAAAGGTGATACCGTGATCGGAATGGTTTGTGTAGACGCTGATGACACAGAAACCAGCATCTTGGTTGTTTCTGAAAAAGGCATGGGCAAACGCTCTGCTTTAGAAGATTACCGCGTACAGAGCCGTGGTGGCAAGGGGGTTAAAACCTTGAATGTTACTGCTAAAACGGGCCACCTGGTTGCCATTAAATCCGTGACGGACAATAACGACCTGATGATTACTACTGTCAATGGTATCACGATCCGTTCAGCTGCCGACGACCTACGGGTAATGGGGCGTGCGACACAAGGTGTGAAACTGATTCGTCTTGAAAAATCGGATAGTATCGCAGACGTTACCGTAGTTGCGAAGGCTGAAGAAGAAGAATTTGTGGCAGAAATTGACGAAACAACAGGTGAGCCAATGGTAGGTTCTCCTGAGGAACCAACAGTCGAGTCAACAGAGGAATAAAGTTTTTGGGTCTTAAATGATTGGTTATCAAATTTTTAGGTTGATCGCTAATGATTCTTTCCAAATATTAACATGCCATTATTAACCGTTTTGGGCAATTTTGCGTCCTAATAGTAAACAAGGAGAAAACAATGTGATAATTCGATAATGAGATAATTTGATAATGACACACCTGCTTGGCACCTCTGTCACATCAGCCCAAATATAGGTGCTATTATCACATTATCGAATTATCACATCATCACATTTTTTTCCTTTATTATCAAATTAAACAAAATTTTGAATTCAATGAAAAAAGTCCTTTTATCTCTGTTTGCGCTTCTTTTGGCAGCTGGCATTACCACTGCTCAGGAAGACGGTGAAAAACTTGCAAAACAAGCTGGCAAAGCACTAACAAGTTATAATATCGACCCATCTGGCAATGCAGCAAAATTGACTGAAGCCAAAGTGAAAATCGAAGAAGCGCTTAAACTCCCCGAAGCACAGGCGCTTTCTTCTGCTTGGATTACCAAAGCTGAGATTTACAACACCATGTTGCAAAAAGACATGGCCCGCAGAATGATTGATCCGAAAGCACCATTTACGGGCGATAACGATGCCCTTGTTGCTTTTGATGCCTACAAAAAGGTGCATGAAATTTCAACTAAGAAATACGAAAAATCGGATGCCATTAAAGGTATTGGTGAGGTACAAGCGCACTTGATCAATATTGGTGTGGCAAAATACGAAGAAAAAGAGTACGAAAAAGCATTCCTCTCCTTCCGTGCATCACTAGAAGCCCATGAAATTTTGGCTGAAAACAAGCAAAAAAGCTTCTTGGACGATCCTAAGCAGTTGGAGGATCAAACCTATTTCACGGGATTGATCGCATCGCTGTATGGTAATTGCAAAGACGCAGTGATCTATTACGAGCGGCTGTTTAAAACAGGCAATGCCACCGCTGCGGTATATGAGGGACTGTATAATTGCCAAATACAGTTGGGAGATGAAGCCTCTTCCAGTAAAGTGCTGTCAGAAGGCCGTAAAAAATACCCAAATGACCCTGCGCTCCTTTTTGCTGAAATCAATGCTTACCTCAAGGCGGGCAAGCTGAACGAACTGACTGGTCGCCTACAACAAGCCATTGACCAGGAGCCTGAAAATATTGGCCTCTACGTTACTTTGGGTAATATTTATGACAACTTGTATCAATCAGCTTCGAAAGATAAGGATGATGCCAAGGCGAAAGAGTATTTTGACTTGGCTAAAAAAACCTATTCCGATGCACTCGCTAAAAACCCGAACCAATTGGATGCCAATTATTCTTTGGGTGCACTGTACTACAATAAAGCTGCTGCACGTACCCAGGATATGAATGCGCTGCCAGAAGATTTTTCTTCCGATGGCCTGGCAAAAATGAAAGTTATCCGCGATGAAGTCATGGGGCTTTTCGAAAAAGCATTGCCATTTTTTCAAAAAGCGGAAAGTATAGACCCGAATGACCTAAATACACTGATCGCCCTGAATGAAATCTATGCGCGCGAAGACGACGAAAAAATGTCGCCCGTCATAAAAAAGCGCCTTGATGTGGTAAAAGAAGGTGGTAAAAATCCCGATTCATATTTTAAGAAGCAATAAGGTCGCTTTTTCTCTAAAAAAAATGAGCCATTCCGCTTTCCGGGATGGCTCATTTTTTAAAGATGGAGGCTTGGAAAATTGGGTGTTATCCCACAAATCTTATTCCTTCTCCTGCTCTCCGCACAAAATCCAATTCCCTTTGG
>JBBRWA010000064.1:0-23454 GCA_038246345.1 Chitinophagales bacterium | reverse complement strand
TTGGAAAGGTCAGCAGCTTGAAGTTGGGAAAGGCCCCGAAGTTTGCGAATGGCGATGATTTTTTTGTGGATTAGTGTCATTGGTTGAAGCGAATTGGGTTTGGAGATAGATTATTATACAAATATAATGTCTTTTTATAAAGGACGCCAATTTTGTCGTTTTTTTAGATTTAGCAATAGTGTAATTTTGTGATTTTGTTTTTCTGCCGAGTTGGCCATTAGGCAGGGATGTGTTTTTCACCCTTTTTATCATCACAAAAACTGTAATAAACTAAAGTTTTCACCATAACCAATCTAAATCCTATCCGCGTTAAAACAGGCAAGCTTTTATTTGCCATCCCTTTTTTCATCTTTGCTGCTACTCTTTTATTATCCATTCTTGCCAAAAGGATGCCGCCCAACGAAAATATGTCTTTGTCCAGCCTAAAACACAAGCATCTGACAGGGATGGGTTTGAGGTAACGGGTTCTTGGCTTCAAACTTTTCAAACGAATCTAAACAATGCAATTAATTCATCTTCTTTGACCCAACCTTACACTACGGAGCAAATGGCTGCGGGGATAGAGGCTTTAATCAATGTTTCCACAACATTTAACAAACCGCGTACTATTCATATAAAGAAGGTTGCTACTTTCCAGGTAACCATTTCAACGAATGGACAAGCGCTCAAGGATATTTTTAATGGGGCATACAATACCTATAAAAACGATTGGCTTGCGACAGACACAACACAAACATCACCAGTTGTGGTTGAAATATCTATTGCTTCGACAGTTGGAAACACCGTATCTGTGAGGGTCACCGCCATTCTTGGTCAGTGCAATACATGCCTACTTCAGAATTACACGAACTCAGGTACTGAATGCGACGGAAATGCTTTCGCACCAGGAGAGGCATTTTATGTCGGTGCTGGAGATGAAGAGCTGAGCCTTTTGAGTGTTTATCTCGTATCGTGCGTACAAAGCCAGGGGTCAATTTTAGGCAATCCTTTGCTAAATTGGTTGTTGTATTCTGCTATATTTGAATTCAAATATTTAAATACTGCTGTTTGTGACAGCTCATTTGCGATAATCCTTAGAGAAGTGGCCTCCCTTTTTGTGGAGCGACAACTAAATTGCACGAGGAATAGCGTACAGCATGTAGTGACGAAGAAAAGGTATTTCAAGGTGCTTATTGTTAAAATTGCAGTGTGGCTACTCAATAACATTCAGCTTAGAAAACAAACTTACAATAAGAAACGCAGAACAGCAGTCGATAAGGTTGTCTTTGTAATGTGCTCACCCAGCCGGATAAATGAATTTTTTGGTCACTATTATTTTCAGACACATAGCCTAAGAAGCATGTTGGTGTAACATCGTAAGCGATGTTGAAAGACATGGAGGATGTTGGATTATTAGCTCCTGCTCCGTATCTACTATTGCAACTGCTAAATTGCCCTTGCAATTCACTATTTATCCTGAGCAGAAGAAAGTTTTTTATTTGTGGCGTAATTACATTGACAGGTAACCCAGTATCTTGGGAATTAACAAAAGCTTGGGTTGGGTATACAGCTGTATTAATGGCGGATGCAGAGATTGCATCTGCACCTTGTAGGCATGTCGGACCTCCATAATATTGATTCACCTCAATGCAAAGATTTCCAATTTGAAGCGGTTTTTGGCTCCCAATAAAGGAAAACGAAAGGTGGACATTTGTTAGTGTTGCAGCTTTTAAAGGAGTTCCAGTTGCCCAATTTGCGCTTGTGTAAAAAGTGAAAACTGAAGGACAAATACGGCGTGATGTTGAAATAGGGTCGTTTGTCGGCATTTCAGAAGGGGCAATAAATCCAGAAAGCAAAGTATTAATTACACACTCCTCAAATGCTCCTCCTCCACACCCCGAGTTTGACTTAAAGCAGTTAAGGGCTATTTCGCTGCTACAATATCGCCCAAATCATAGCACTCCGATCATCACTCACCGAAACAAGGCAGTCCTCCATCCACATCAACCGGTTCACTGAATTGATATGGCCACCCAAGCGAAGGGTATCCACTACTTTCAGCAATTGAAACGATTGAGCATCCCAGATTTTCAGCGTTTTGTCGCGGCTGGCGCTGGCGAATAGCTTTCCGTCGGGTGAGAAAGCAATGTGGTTGATCGTAAAAAGGTGGGCAGCTTCCGCTGGTGTTTCAGGCGCAAGTTGCCAACTGCCGACTTCCCAAACCTTCAGCCGGGCATCTCGGCCACCGCTGAGCAGGTGCTGGCCGTCGGGTGAAAACGCAAGGGTAAATACAGAGTTTTCATGTGCATTTTTTAGCTGGTGCTTCAAAGCAAGTGTTTCATTATCAAGGATGTAGATGTGGTGGTCGCTGGCGCCCACGGCAATTTCATGGCGCGGTTCAGAAATGGCCAATGCACGCAAAGCCTGGTTGGAAAGTTGAAAACTCTCGATGGTTTTAGCGGCGGCACTATCCCAACGGGTTAGAACCCCATCGCCGCCGGCGCTGAAAAGGGATTTTCCATGCTCCAGCAAATCATAGACGCCCTTTTGGTGGTGCTGCACATTGCGGGTAAGCTCGGGTTGATCGCGCAGGATCCAGTGCATGCCACCGTTCATATTGCCGGCCACCATGCGGGAGCGATCGGCCAGTGCATGAAGGGCAAATATTTGGGTTTCGGTATTGGCGATCACCTTGCCATTTTCCGGATTGTCCAGGTCCCATTCTACCACCCAGCCATCGCCGCCGGCAGTGAGGAAATGCCGCGCGTCGCGCCCGGGCGCAAGGGCGTATATGGCGGCGCGATGGCCGGTACAAGTATGGATTTTTTTCATTTGTATTCCAAGTGCCTCATCCGGCGAATGTGCTGTGAATTGGTTGCCACATTTGAAAAGTCAGCGTTCTAAAAAATACTGCCAAGCTGGTTGGACATTGATCTTTTTGCCGTTCTCCCTGATTTCTTCCTGTGTGTCTCTAGTCAATATTTTCCCTTCTGGAAGCCCAAGAAATTGTAGCGCTTCCGCCATCCCCCTTATTTCTCGTTCTCGTATTCCTTGCTCATAAAACCCCAAACACACGTTTATGGGCTGCCCATTTTCCCAATAGAAATCTACTTCCTGTTTTTCTAGAAAATAATGTGGTGTAAATCCTTGTCTTCGCAAGTGCAAGAAAACTGCATTTTCAAGCACCCTGCCCGTATCCTCCCCAATACTTGTGGCATATTTGAATGCGGGGTCAATTACATAAAACTTGCTGGGATTAACCGCTTGTACCCTTGTAGAACGATGCCAGATATTGGTTTTGAAAAGCACGAAAGCCTCTTGCAAATACTCAAGATATTCAAAAACGGTATTTTTACCAAGGCCATAACCTTGAGATTTCAGGTCGTTGAAAATTTTAGTGGTACTCATCGGATTGGCCATGTTTCCAATGGTATATTTCAACAAGTACTTCAACAATGATGGATTTTTAACGGAAAAACGCTCCGTTAAATCCCGGTATAGCATTAGGTCTAGGTATTCATTAACGGTTGGCCGATGCAAGGCTTCTGGCAAAAACACCAGTTCTGGGAATCCTCCTTGTCGCAGCCACCGGTCAAACCAATGCAGTATTGTCGTCTGTCCTTTTGAAGTTTCAGGGTTTACTTCAACTTTATTGAAAGTTAAAAATTCCGAAAAACTCAGTGGAAAAACCTCAATTGGTAGGGTTCGCCCGCGCAACGCCGTTGCCAGTTCCCTACTCAACATTTTAGAAGACGAACCCGTCAGGTAAATTCGGCAGTTTTCCGTGTCGGCAAGGCGGCGTATGAATTTTTCCCAGCCTGGAACCTCTTGTATTTCGTCAAAAAAGAACCAAACTTTTTGGTCGCGATTCTCTGGGAACAATTCATAATAAGCTTGAAGCAATTCGTCCATATCACCCAGCTGCAGCGGGAATAAACGGTCGTCTTCAAAATTGATATATACCAAACGATCTGCGCTAACAGTCTGCCGCAATTGCCTGATGATATTGAATAACAGGTGCGTTTTCCCAGCACGCCTTGGACCGAGCAGCGACACAATTTTAGGAATGTCAATTGGCACAGAGATTTCCCGAGCGATGGTTTCTGCCAGAGGCTTCTGGATAAAATCAGCGATTATTTTTCGAAAAACAAGTTTCTTCATCATAAGTCTCCCTGTATGGAGTGACAAATATAATGGCTTATGTCACTCCACACAGGGAGACCCTTGAAAAATTTGAATGGTACCGCCGATTACCCTACCATTTCCATTACTTTCATCACCTTATCGCTTCACCAATTTTCGCACAAAGCTCCCTTTCTCCATTTGGAAATTCAGGAAATATGTGCCTGCTGGCAAAGACCTCAGGTCAATGGGCAATGAAAGCTTGTCTGCCTGATGGGTTTGCATGAAAAGCTGGCGTTGACTGGTGTCGCTGAGTGAGATAACAAAGTGCTCATTTTGTGCTAATTCCATTTCCAACGTTACCATACCACTGCTCGGATTTGGCGCGAGTGAAAATTTGCGCACAGAAGCAGGCATTTTTGTTTCACTGATAATGATTGAAATGCCAGAAGACTGGTACGTGCAGCCATTGGCTGAGGTGATTTCCAATTCGTAAATGCCGCTCTGCGTTGCCACATAAGTTGGGTTGATGGCCCCTGGAATGGGCTGGTTGTTCAACAACCATTGGCAGGAAGTGCAGGGAGGCGTTGAAAACAGGGTGTCGCCAGACACAAGTACTTCTGGTTCAAGGGCTGTTTCTACCTGGATATTGATATTACCGATTTTGAAACTGCAAAGTGAATCCAACACGATTACCTCATAAATGCCCGGTTGGGTTACCATCAAGGAGTAGTTGGGTTCGGTGGTCGTGCTGGTTTCAATGGAGGTCACACCATTGAACCAATTTAACTGGCTGGGATTCAACAAACCGTTGACCGTCAGCACCGCGTGTTGGCCAACGCACAACATCGTATCGCTGACCATCAGGGTGGGCGGGTTCGGATTCAGCGATTCAATTTCATAAGATTGTACACGAGAGCAGCCATTACCATTTGTAACGGTCACTGTATAGGTGCCTGGGTTCAGGTACACAATTTGATTATCAGTCTGAGCATTAGACCATGCGTACGTGATAGTTCCAGTTCCATTGACAGGTTCCAGGCTGATAATAGCAGATAAAGAGTTTTGGCAAACCGGGCTGTAAATGGAGACGAGGGATACCTGGAAAGGAGAACACAACTCTGTGATTTTTTGCACCCTACCAGTTGAAAGCAGGGCAATATACAGTTCACCGTCACGGTCTTCACCAAAAGAGCTGAATTCGTAATCGCCCAAATTAGCCAGTTGTTCCGTGCTAAATGTTCCGTCGCTGTTTTGTTTCGTGCCCCAAATACGGCCACTGCAATAATCGGCAAACAGATAAATGCCTTGCAAATCGGGGTATTTGCTGCCGCGATATATAAAACCGCCCGTCATGGAGCAGCCCATGGAGTTGTTGTCATAATCAAAAACAGGCCCGACATAGGTGTTTTGTGGCTGACAACCCGAAGTATTGAAAGGAAGGGTGCCCTCGTAACAACGCCATCCATAATTGCGGCCACCCACGCCAGCAGGCTCAAAATCAACTTCTTCCCGCGTCACCTGGCCCACATCGCCGATCCACATATCGCCTGTAACACGGTCGAAGGAGAAACGCCATGGATTGCGCAGCCCCAATGACCAAATTTCCGGGAAATATTCTGCCTGGCCGACAAAAGGGTTGTCTGTCGGTACAATATAGGGTGTCGTGGCATCGCTGTTGTTGACATCAATGCGCAGTATTTTACCCAAAAAAGTGTTTTTGCGCTGGCCATATCCTTGTGGGTCGCCGCCCGAGCCGCCATCACCCAGGCCAATGTACAAATAACCGTCCGGACCAAATTTTATGCAGCCGCCGTTGTGGTTGTTGTACGGTTGTACCGTCGTAAATATGGAAAACTCACTGTCTGGGTCAGCTTCGTTGGCGTTGTCTGCTTTGACGGAAAAGCGCGATACCTGGGTAGCGCCGCCGCTATTTTTGGTGTAGTAGATAAAGAAGTATCCGTTCTCCTTGTATTTTGGGTGAAAGGCAAGCCCCAATAAACCTTGTTCATTGTTGGTCGAATTTACCCTGGGGTCAATGCTTAAAAACGTGTCTATCTTGGTTCCAAGGCTGTCGACGACTACAATGATGCCATCTTGTTCTACAATAAACAAGCGGCTGTCGCCACAATGCGCAATGTCGACCGGGCGGTCGAAACCAGCAGCCCAGTTGACGAGTTGAAGTTTTGGTTGGGCTGCAAGGAGGAAGGGGAAAGCAAGCAGGAGCAATTGAAGTGTTGAACGCATGGAATTAATTTGATAATGTGATAATGTGATAATTGGGGTTGGGTGGTAATTATCAAAGGTATCCCTAGTTCTGGTAAAACTGGGAGGAATGCCTGAAAGATGTCTGGAATTGGCGAATCTAGTGCTGTATCTAAGGCAGATACTCTATTTCAACACTTCCAAATGCAGTGCGACAGATCGCAATGGATGCCCATCGGCATCGTTTGGAATGGCGGCGATTCTATCGAGGGTGGCTTTGCCAGAAACCAATTTCCCCAATACAAAGCACTTTCCTTCCAATTGTAAAGCGCCTCCATGCTTTTTGTAGCGTTCGCGAAATTCCTTAGATATTTTCCGCCCGGTACTCTGTTCCCATTTGCCGAGGGTGTCATCGGAATGTTCCCGGCCCTGAACGATATAAAAACGTCCGTTATGCAGCAAAAAAGTGCCGCTGGTTGGCGCCTGATCCTTACCAGCATTAATCTCCGGCATGGGTACTTCAACATTCAGCTGAATAAACCCGTTCTGTAACACCTTTTCAATCGACAAGGAATCCTGGTTGGCGAGCGACAATTGTTCAATGGTTGCGTTCACAGGATCTGGCAAATGTGGGAAAAGCGCAATGGTCATGTCACCCATCTCTGTATGGAATAAAATCTTTGAAGCGGGAGCGTTGCAGGAAAAAAGGGCGGCCAGGAGGAAAAGTAGTGTCCTGTAAAGATGTAAAGCATTGGTATTATACATGAGCATTCAAATGGTTTTGCGGCGCACAAGTCGGTAGCGCGGCCTTCAGGCCGCCAGTCCAAGGCCATTTATGGCCACTTAGCAGATTTATACGGGCATAAATGGCCTTGGACTGGCGGCTTAAAAGCCACGCTACCGATTCCAAACACTTACAAGACATCTCCTACATTTTTTTGCGTATCTTCTTCGGGAACAAGTCGGATGAACTGCCTTTCGACTTTTTAAAAGCGCCTTTTTTGTCTGATTTAGGCTTCAGGCTTTCGGTAGCAGGGCAGCCACTTTTTTTGCTGCAAGCGGGCGCTATCAAAGCCACAGAAAAGAGTAAAAACAGCATGAACGCAATGCGGGAATTTTTCATATTGATGGATAAATGAAAATTTGACATTCAGCAATTTTCTGAATGAGGGAGGGCAAGTGCCGAAAACACCAAGCAACGCAGATGAGCGAAAAATATGGTCGCCAGACTCGTATGTTATTTACTGGTTGCGGCACTAGCCAAACGTTAAAGTTCGGCGTAATTGTATCTCGCCCAACGCTGCAAATATCCACATAAGCTGCTAAAAACCTGACAGATGCGGAAAAGACTCCCAAATATGTCAGCCATTGGCAAGAAAAAAATTGTAAGATTTCCTCATTTTGCCCTATCCTTGCCAATTATTTTAAAAAAACTTTGCTTACCCATCAGCAAACAATTCCTTCCCAAAAAACTGATTATCAAAAATTTAAACAAAAACCTAAACTGCCGTAAATCATTTTACACTTTTCGTTTTCCAAAAAAATAAAATTTGGCCTTGTGTTTGCTACGGCCGATTTGTGAAATAGAACGTGATGAAATAAAATACGCAAGTAATCCCAAGCAAAAATGGCATCTCCTTACGGGCCGAAGCAGTCGCTCAACCTAAAACTGCATCAAAAACTTTCCCCTCAGCAGATTCAATTGATGAAACTGCTGCAGATTCCCACCGCCACGCTCGAACAGCGTATTCAGGAGGAGCTGGAGGTCAATCCTGCGCTTGAAGAAGGTGATGACACTGCCGATCTCAACGAAGGCATGTCAGAAATGGATCTTTCAGATGCCGAACTGAGTTACCACGAACGGGAGAAAAAAGCAGAATCGGGCGACAAGGATTCAGACAATGATGGAAACAACGACACTGCTGGCGATGCAGACAGCGACAGTGGTGGCGATGATGATACTGATCGGGAAACAGATGATTACGGCGATGAAGATATGGTGAGTTTGCGCGAAGACGATGGCCCCGATCTCGATGATTATATGATTAATTTCATCGAAGACGACCCTTCAACCTACAAAACCCGCGACGATAGCCGGGGCGGCGACGAGGAAGAAAAGAGTATGCCCCTCGCCTTTGAAAATACCTTTCATGAATATTTGGAACAACAATTGGGCATGCTCGACCTCGGCGACGAGCGGGAACATGCCATTGCCCTACAGATTATTGGCTCCATCGACGACGATGGGTACATGCGGCGAGAACCCGCTGCCATGGTCGATGACCTGTTGTTCAGTCAGAATATTTCTACCCACGAGAAAGAAATTACCCGATTACTTAAACGCATTCAGCAATTTGACCCGCCAGGCACGGGCGCACGAGACTTGCAGGAATGCCTGATGCTACAGCTCCATCACCGGCTCCGGCAAGATGAAGACTACCTTTCAACAGACGAAAAAATAACCATCCAAATCGCCATCCGGCTCATCGATCAGTATTTCGACGAGTTCACAAAAAAGCACTACCAGAAACTTTGCCGACAGCTCAACATTGAAGAAGACGACCTTAGAGATGCTGTCAATGAAATTTTGAAGCTAAATCCTAAGCCCGCCAGTGGATTCGCCACGAAGGGCGACCGGGCAATGAACTACGTGGTGCCGGATTTTCTGGTCAGCAACCGCGACGGCGAATTGGAGCTCACCCTCAATGCCCGCAACGCCCCCGACCTGCGCATCAACGACCATTACCGCGACATGCTCAAGGCATTCCATGATGGCCGTGTGCATCGCAGGCCTACCAAACAGGAAAAAGAAGCGGTATTGTTTATCAAGCAAAAAATTGACAGCGCCAAATGGTTCATCGATGCCATCAAACAGCGACAGCAAACCATGATGCTCACCATGGGTGCCATTCTCAACCATCAGGAAGAGTATTTCCTGACAGGCGACCAAAAAAAGATAAGGCCAATGATCCTGAAGGACATAGCCGATGTAACCAGTCTCGACATTTCAACGGTGAGCCGGGTGGCCAATTCCAAGTATGTGCAAACGGAGTTCGGTACCAAACGCCTCAAAGAGTTTTTCTCCGAGAGCCTGAGCACCCAGGACGGTGAAGAGGTGTCTACCTTGGAGGTAAAAAAGATACTCAGCGAAGTAATAAATGAAGAAAGCAAACGGCGACCACTTTCTGATGAAAAGCTGAAAACCATTCTCTTGAAAAAAGGGTACAACATCGCACGCCGTACTGTCGCCAAATATCGCGAGCAACTGAATATTCCGGTAGCCCGCCTCCGCAAGGAATTGTAAGCTAAATCTGTAAAAATTGTTGAACGATCCTGTCACATCCGAACAAACCCAGGCAGCGCCCTGGCTCCAACGCACCGAACTACTGCTCGGCAATGAAGCATTGGAACGGATGCGCAAGCTCAATATCCTGATCATTGGATTGGGCGGGGTAGGCAGTTTTGCCGCTGAATTCCTGGCCCGGGCAGGGGTAGGGCACATGACCATCGTCGACGGCGACACGGTCGACCTTTCCAATACCAATCGCCAATTGCCCGCCATGCACAGTACCGTTGGCAAACTCAAAACGGAGATCATGGCAGAACGGATGCGGGATATAAACCCGGATTTAGTGCTCAAGGTACACTCAGAATTTCTAACACCAAAATCGGTGAAAGAGCTGATTAGCAAAGACTTTGACTATGTGTTTGACTGCATCGACTCCATTCAGCCCAAGCAATACCTCATCGTGGATTGCAAGCAAAAAGACGTGCGGGTAATCAGTAGCATGGGTGCTGGCGGCAGAATTGATCCTTCCAAGGTGCAGATAGCCGATATTTCAGAAACCCACAATTGCCCTTTCGCCCAACAAGTGCGCAAGGGCTTAAAACGGAAAGGAGTCCGCCGCGGAGTTACCGTCGTTTTTTCCTCCGAACTCGTCGACCGCTCCACCATGATGCTCTCCGACGGAAGTCGCTTCAAAAAATCATTTTATGGAACATCTTCTTACATCCCTGCGTTATTTGGCTTACACATGGCCAGCGTGGTGGTGCAGGAAATAGCAGCAGGTAAGGGAATTTGATAATGAGATAATGACATAATGTGATAATTTACGCCATTGCTTGGCAAATGAACAACGAAAGCCAGGCGTGAAGCGAACGAACAACAAACAACGAACAACGAACAACGAACAACGAATGAACGAATCTCGTACGCTAAAAATCTACAACACCCTTTCCGGGAAAAAAGAAATATTTGAACCAATGGTGGCGGGCCATATCGGCATGTACGTGTGCGGACCTACGGTGTACAATGATGCCCACTTGGGCAATTGCCGCACCTACGTCAGTTTCGATGTTATTCACCGCTACTTTTTGTTGCTGGGCTACAAAGTCCGCTATGTGCGCAACATTACCGATGTCGGCCACCTCACCGACGATGGAGAAGACCGCATGGCGAAGGGTTCGAAGCTGGCACAGTTGGAGCCGATGGAAGTGGCACAGCGTTACACCTTGGGCTTTCACGACATGATGCGGATACTCAACACGCTGCCACCAAGTATAGAACCACGCGCTACCGGGCATATTCCCGAGCAGATAGAAATGGTGCAGGATATTTTGGAGCGCGGCCTGGCTTATGAGCGCAATGGCTCTGTTTATTTCAATGTGCCAAAATTCGATGCAGAAAACCCTGGCGTTTATGGCTCCGTAAGTGGCCGAATATTGGATGATCTCTATACTGAAACCCGCGAACTCAAAAGCCAGGAGGAAAAGGATCACCCTGCTGATTTTGCTATATGGATGAAAGCCCGCCCCCAAGACCTGATGGTGTGGAAAAGTCCTTGGTCTGTAGGCTTCCCAGGCTGGCATTTGGAGTGCAGCGCCATGAGCACCAAGTACTTAGGCAAAACATTCGACATTCACGGCGGTGGGAACGACCTCAAATTCCCACACCATGAAAACGAAGTGGCGCAGAATTACGGTGCATGCAATTGCGCCCCAGCCAAGTTCTGGGTGCACACCAATATGCTGCTGCTCAACAACAAAAAAATGTCGAAGTCCGACGGCAACACCATTTCGCCGGACGAGCTATTTTCCGGCACGAGCGAACATACGACCAAAGCTTATTCGCCCATGGTCGTACGCTTTTTCATGCTCATGGCCCATTACCGCAGCACCCTCGACATCAGCGACGAGGCGCTGCAAGCGGCTGAAAAAGGCTACAAAAAGCTGATGGAAACCAATACCATCCTGCAAAATATGCCCACCGATGCCCGCGCTTTCGATGGCTCTGAAAACGAGCACGACCGCGCCATTCTGGAATTGATCGAAGAAGCTTACCGCGGCATGGACGATGATTTCAACACGGCAATAGCCATTGCTGCTTTGAATGAAATTGGCTCTTATATCCATAAAATTGCTAACAACCAACTACCTGCCGATGCTGTAGCGCCCTGGGTGTTGGAGAAAATGAAAGTCTCCTTCAGCACCTTCATTACCAGTATTTTCGGCCTGAAAAACGATGCGGACGATGCGGTATCGGATGGCACCGTGGATGGACTGATGAGCCTTATTCTCGATATCCGCGACCAGGCGCGCGGCCAAAAAGACTGGGCAACCAGTGATAAAATCCGTGATGGCCTTACAGCCGTAGGAATTCAGGTAAAAGACGGGAAAGACGGGGTGAAGTGGATGGTGGACGGTGGACGTGCAACGGTGGACGGTAGACGGTAGACGGTGGACGGTGGACGGTTTTCGAAGCCTTGGCGTAGGAGGGGGAGGACATCAATTTTCGCTTTCCTTTAGAAAAGAGTTTCTGCATTCAGAATGCCACAAAACCTGGAAGACGCAATTTGCCCAAGATTAAAGGCTGTATGGCTTGGGGAAATATTGCGCCATCATTTAAATTGAAATAAAATCGCGGAAAAACTAAACGGACTTGAAAACAACCCAATAATAGGAGACAGTGAACATAGAAAAAAACAGATAGATGAAATAATACTTGAAAAAGGCAAATTAACCTTAATAAAACCTGTTGATAAAAAACCACCCGTATTAAGTAGTATCGACCTGGCAAATGACAAAAAATGGAAGTGGTTACAAGATTCATTTAGGCAGCGGAAATATTCTCATGGAGCCAAATGATCATTACCCGTGCATTGTCCCGGACCGAAGCAAGCGTGGAATAGCCAGTGAAATTTTCCTTCCATTTGATGATGACGCCATTTTTTCTATAATTTTGGGCAAGGCATTTTTATTGGCCGATGATGATACAATTGAAGATACCGTTATCTTGAAGCAGATACATAACAGCAAGTAAAATCTATGAAACACATCACCGCCATCAGCTTTTTTTCCTGCACCATACTCGCACTGTCGTTGATTATGCTGGAAAGTCGCAGCGAAAAAAATACCGAAACCCAACCCGAGGGCATCCCGATAGCGGAATGCGCAAACAGTCAAAACCCTGAAGAGCTCGGCACCGTGCATTGGCTGCGCGACCTCAATGCCGGGCAAGCGGAGGCGAAAAAGACAGGAAAACCCATCCTCATTTTGTTTCAGGAGGTGCCGGGCTGTTCCAATTGCACCCGATACGGAAACTCCACGCTCTCCCACCCCTTGATCGTAGAGGCCATTGAAACCTACTTTATCCCGGTATGTATATTCAACAACAAAGGCGACAAAGATGCCGAAGCGCTCAAACGTTTTAGTGAACCAGCCTGGAACAATCCGGTCGTGCGCATTGTCAATGCTGATTACCAAGATATTGTGCCGCGAATGCCAAATTTTAGTTCATCCTTACAATTGATCAGCGGCATGCGCAGCGCCTTGGAAGCGGGTAAAATTGCCGTGCCGGGATACCTGGAACTGCTGGAAGAAGAGTTTGCCGCACGAGAATCCAAACTGGAAACAGCCACCTTTGCGATGTACTGCTTTTGGACAGGAGAAGGCGCTCTGGGCGAGTTGCCCGGCGTCATCGAAACCGAGCCGGGTTTTCAGGATGGCCAGGAAGTGGTGAAGGTTCAATTCGATCCGGCGGTGATAAAAAGGGCAAGTTTGGAAGCCATTGGAAAGCCGAAAGGGATCAGTTCCTGCGCACGAAACGAGGGTTTTCGCAGCGACCGCGAGCCAAAATACTACCTGTCACATTCGGACTACCGCTTCATTCCTATGACCAGTTTGCAAGCTTGCCGAGCCAATAGCCTGGTGGGGAAAAGCCAGTCGCCCGATGAATGGTTGTCGCCGCGCCAACTGGCGTTGCTTAAAAAAGTGACAGAGAATCCAAAAAAAGGATGGTTGAATATGATTGGGCGGAAGGATTTGGCGAAGGCTTGGGGGGAAGTTGGGGTCTAGTGGCCAAAAATGTGTCATCCCTTGTTTTTTTCTCCTTGACTTGTCCTTTCGAGCGTAGTCGGACGTTTGTTTTAACTTATTGGTCGGACGATGAAAAATCGTCAGACCAAATGGCCCTCGTCCGACCACTTTTCGTGGTCGACGAATAAGCAACGACGAATGCAGCCCTTCACTTAGACCCACCTGCCAAAATCAGCCACCAAAGGTGCCGTCCCGATGGGACGGGGCGCAATTGCCTTCGGCATTGCGACAAAGGTGCCGTCCCGATGGGACGGGGCGCAATTGCCTTCGGCATTGCGACAAAGGTGCCGTCCCGATGGGACGGGGCGCAATTGCCTTCGGCATTTGCTACAAAGGTGCCGTCCCGATGGGACGGTGGGCGCTACTCGCGCTGCTTTATTTCATACAAAACCCAGCCTTCCGGCAAATTTTTCAGCACTATCAACGTATAGTTGTCCTCCAGGAAATCCCAATTAAGCATGGGGTTCTGGCCTGCCCATTGTACCCGCAAGGCTGGCTCATTGAACAGGACAAAACTGCCAATTGGAAAGACCTCATAACGCTGTATCCATAAATTGACAAATTGAACGTCAGGCAAATAGGACTGCAGGGCAATGTCAAGATCGAAGCTGTAAACGCTGGCATTTAATGGAAGCATGGGATGTATTTCACGCGCTATGGATTGTTCCAAATGGTTGCGACCCAAGGTGGGCATCACCATGCGGTAACAAAAAATGAATTGTAGCAACACCGTCATAACAATAACCGACAAGGTCAGTCGCCTGAAAAAATGCAGGCCGTAGGCATATAACCGATCCCAAGCCGGGAAAACCAGCAACAACAAAAGCCCGTAGGCGGGAAGCAGAAAACGCAGGTTCTGGTGTGGCAAACCACCCAGGAGCAGCAAATACGCGCCGAGGCAAACAAGTATGGCTTTTTTGGCGGGCAAAATGATGTCTGTTTTTTTCGACAGCAACAGCAAGCCGGGCAGGGTTAGGCAGAAATATGGATGCAGCAAGGGAAATGCGATGTAGAGGACATTGGGAAAAGCATATTGCGACAAACCGTTTTCATTGCTGAAGCTGCGTTGGATGAAATTGACGGGGCTCCAATGCTGAAACATGGAATGCTGAAACGGCCGACTGATTAAATCCGAATGGTAGATAAAATGTGGCAATAGCACAGCAATACCGGCTAGAAGCGCTAAAGTCATCCAGGCCCATTGCTGCCGAACCAGTAAATACCAGCCCACGAGCAGCGTCAGTGGAAACAACATGCCCGCCAAGCCAATGCGAACGGAAACGGCCAATGCCATAAACAACGCAGCCCAAACCGTATCTGACCCGCGCTGCTGCTCCACCCAACGCAAGCCAAAGAAAAACGCCGCCAACGTCAAAGCCAACCCCAAGCCATCGCTCATCACGACAAGCCCGGAGCGCACAAAAACGGGGGACAATACCAACCCGAGTAGGATAAACAACAGTCGGCTATCAGCCCGGCTTCCGTGTGACAACATGCCAATAATCCGCTCCAATAGCCATGCCGACACTGCAAACGACAAACAGGAAACTACTTGGAGGGCAAATATGGGATCGCCGACAATAAAGCGCAATATCGCTCCCGCAATTGGATAGCCACTGGAAAACTCCGCATTGCCCAAAGTGTGCTGGATTGGCATTCCTTGCGTCCAACAATCAAAAAAAGCCCTGCTTTGCCGCAGGTATTCATGGGCATCCTGGCCATATAAGCCATTGAATTGCAGGCCAATAGCCAGCAGTAATAACAATGTGAATAAAAACAGTGGGGAAAAGCGAATTAGCCAGGCGTTGGAAGTCATGTTGAATCGGTTACAAGGCACTGTCCAAGGGCCCGTCTTCGTCAACGGTGATGCTTCGTGTTGGTTGGTATTCCTTTGACCTCAAGCCCTTCCAGGATCCTTGCCATTCTATGACGAGCATTTCTTCGCCGCGCAGGGTTAGAATTTTTCGGTACATTTGGTGTGGGTTTAGGTTTAGAATGGGGAAAGGTCGGACATGTTCTCTAATTTTGCAATAAAAAAGAAGCGATTTTAGCAATTAGCGATTGGCCTTTGGCAAAAAAACGATGAAAAAAGTAATGGTAACCGGGTGTTTCGACCTGCTGCACAGCGGGCATGTGGCCTTTCTGCAGGAAGCTGCCCAATTGGGTAATTTGCATGTGTGCATTGGTTCCGATGAAACCGTGTTGGGACTAAAAGGCCGCCGCCCGGTGAACCCGCAGGCAGAACGGCAATTTATGCTGGAAGCACTTTCTTGCGTGCATCAAGTACACATCAACAGTGGCTCCGGCATCCTCGATTTTTTGGCAGAAATCGAGGACATCCAACCAGATATATTTTTTGTAAACGAGGATGGCCACACACCTGCCAAGGAGACACTCTGTCGGGAACGCAGCATCCAATATGAGGTGTCGCGACGCGTACCAGCGGGTGATTTGCCGTCACGCAGCACCACTTCCTTGCGGGAAGTGTGCGATATTCCCTACCGCATAGACCTGGCAGGGGGCTGGCTTGATCAGCCCTGGGTGTCAAAACATTTCCCTGGACCAGTGCTCACCATCAGTATTGAGCCTACACAGGATTTCAACTACCGCAGCGGCATGGCCACCAGCACCCGAAAAAAAGCCATCGAATTGTGGCGCACTGCCCTGCCGCCCGGCGACCCCGAACAAATCGCCAAACTCCTGTTCGCATTCGATAACCCACCCGGCACCAAAGAAGTAGCGGGCTCGCAGGACTCCATCGGCATTGTTATGCCGGGCCTGAATCGCGCAAACTTCGCCGGACATTATTGGCCAGAACAAATTCAAAGTGTGCACGATGAAACCATACTGTCTTGGCTGGAAAGTCATTTGTACCTGGTTACCCTGGGCCCTCGCGTGCATGATTACGATGTGCTGGCCGATACCCGCATTAGTCCCGACGGCGCAAAAGCCCTCGCCGATGCCGCCAATGGTTGTTGGGAGGCTATCCTGAACATGGATGCAAAAGCATTTGGCGAATACTTTCGAGCCTCTTTTGAGGCCCAAATTGCCATGTTCCCCAACATGGCCGATCAAAGTATTTTTGACATGATAGAACAATACCGCCACCAGGCACTCGGCTGGAAACTCAGCGGGGCAGGCGGCGGCGGCTACCTGATATTGGTGTCGGAAAAGCCGGTGGAAAGGGCAATACAGGTAAAGGTGAGAAGACGGTGGACGGTGGACGGTGGACGGTGACGGTGGACGGTGGACGGGGCACATCGTTTAATTTTTCTCTTTTTAATTTGTTTTTCAGCACCTTGGGTGGAGGATCACCAGTTTATTGGCATTATCAAAGCATAAAGCCGATCTAGAATGTTTACGTGCTGCATTTCCTGCATACCATTACTTTTGTAGTGCTAAAAAACGATTCCATACGTAACCCCAATGATGTACCCCGTCCACCGTCTACCGTCCACCGTCTACCGTTAGAAAATGCTTCTTGAACTAGATTTCCTCCAATTCCAACCCAAACTGCGCCTTTCCAGGTCGGCAGAAAGCACATTTGTGTACGATCCGATCCGGAAGAAGGAAGTCGTGTTGCAGCCAGAGGAGCTGCTGCGGCAATTGGTGTTGTTGTATTTGTTGGAAGAAAAAAAATGCCCGGCCCATCGCATTCGGTCGGAAGTAGGCATTGAAGTGAACGGACTCAAAAGGCGCTGCGATATCGTGGTCTTTGATAGCGCGCTAAAGCCTTGGCTGGTGGTGGAATGCAAATCGCCGAAAGTGCGGCTTAGCCAGGCAACTTTTGAACAGGCCGCCCGCTACAATCTCAGCCTCAAAGCCCCCTTTCTTGCCGTCACCAACGGACTAACTACCTATTGCGCTACCCTTGATTTTGAAAACGCCAGCTTTGAGTACCTCCCGGATTTCCCCGAATTCTAAGCATAAATGCCACGCGAACGTATTCCGCACTCCGTATTCCGCACTCCGAAATCCGCATTCCGCATTCCGAAAGTCACCACCTTCTTTTTCCCAGTGACACCACCGTGGCTGCCAGGAAAAAAGCAATAATTGATAGAAAATACACCACGTCGCGGGTATCAAGCGCGCCCCGGCTGATGGAATTGTAATGGTATTCAATGCCGAGTGCTTGCACGATATCGTCCGTTTTTCCAAAGAAAACAGGTAGTCGGCTTAGAAACCCAAAGGCGAGGTAGACAAAAAAGCTGAGAAAAGTAGCCAACACAAAGGATACGATCTGGTTGCTGGTAAGGGAACTGGCAAAAATACCGATGGCCACAAAAGCCCCGGCGAGGAACAGCAAGCCGATATAAGAGCCAATGGTACCGCCGGAATCAATATTCCCCACCGGCGCACCAAGTTGGTGCACGCTGAAATAATACAATACTGTGGGTACCAGGGCAAAGACCACCAGCATGAAACAAGCCAGGAATTTCCCCCCCACTATTTGCCAATCACTGATAGGCCGGGTAACCAGCAGTTCAATGGTGCCACTCTGTTTTTCCTCCGCAAAAGTGCGCATCGTCACCGCCGGGATAAGGAACATAAACACCATCGGTGCCACAGAGAACAGGGTCTCCAGCGACGCGTAATTGCCGTCGATAATGCTGTATTCCGGGAATACCCACATCAGCAAGCCCATCAACACGAGGAAAGTGCCCACCACGATGTAGCCGATGAGGGAGGAAAAAAAGGCGTTGATTTCTTTTAAAAATATGGGTAGCATATAAAAGGGTTTCAGGTTTCAAGGTTTCAAGGTTTCAGGTTTACGCGGTCTATTGTTGATGTTGAAATAGTGTTTCAAGGAAACGAGCCAATCATGTAAACCCTGAAACCATGAAACTTTGAAACCTTGAAACCCTATTGTTTTGTGAGCTGCTGAAACACATCCTCTACACTAAACACATCCTTGTGTAATTCCAACAGCGTCAGTTTATTAGATACTGCAAATGCAAATACTTCGGGGCGAACATCGTGCTTGGAATCGGATTCGAATTGCCATTGGTTATTGCCCAGGCTCTTCACCGAACGCACGTTGTTGATGCTTTCCAAGAGCTTTTTATCCACCTTCTCTGCAAATTCGGCGGTGACGATGCTTTGACCGGCAAACTGTTGCTTGAGCTCTTGAATGGGCGCATCGGCCACCAATTTCCCTTTGTTGATGATAATGGCGCGGTCGCATACCGCTTCTACTTCTCCTAGAATATGGGTGGAAAGGATCACCGTTTTTTCCTTGCCCAAGTCTTTGATCAACTGGCGAATCTCTATGATTTGGTTGGGATCGAGGCCACTGGTGGGTTCGTCGAGGATCAGTACTTCGGGGTTGTGGAGCATGGCTTGTGCCAAGCCTACGCGCTGTCGATAGCCTTTTGACAGTTCGCCGATTTGCTTGTGCCGATGACTGGTCAAACCCGTGCGTTCCACCATTTCATCCACCCGTTTCGCCACGTTACGTACCTGGTGCAGCCCCGCTGTAAATTCCAGGTATTCCCGCACATACATTTCTTTGTACAGGGGGTTTTGTTCTGGCAAATACCCAATGCGCGCGCGGGATTCCATGCTGTTCAGGCTTATATCAATACCACAGACCTCTACTTTTCCCTCCGTTTGGGGCAAGTAACCCGTCACGATTTTCATGGTGGTGGTTTTTCCGGCACCATTGGGGCCCAGAAAGCCGAGCACTTCGCCTTTGCGGGCCTCAAACGAAATGCCGTCCACAGCACGCTGGGAACCGTAAGTTTTGACGAGTTGTGTGACTTTTACAGACAAGGTGTAGCGATTGAGTATTTGAGTTTAGCGATGTTGGGTGCGCAAAATTAGAAAAATCCTTGCTATCATTGTCGGCAAGCTAACACTTTGATGGTTAAAGCAGCATTGCAAAAACCTTAATGCAACAGTATTCGTTCTTTTATAGCCATTAAACGTGAATCAATAAACAGATATGCGAAACCTATTTTTTCTTTCCATTGCCCTTTTTATTGCGGCTTGTTCCAACTCCCCGGAACCCAAAGCTGCCATAAGCACAGAACAACCTGCTGCGGAAGCCCCGGTAGCAACTACGCCTGAGCCTGCCGTTGTCCAGGACTTACAGCAAAAGCCTACGCCAGTTGTTGAGGAGCAACAGCAAGCATCCGGCGCAAAAAAGAGCGCTGTCTTATCCCCAAAAAGGTCGATGCCTGCTGCAAAAAAGCCAACCATGGTTGAAAAAGAAGCGCAAGTAGAAAAAGCTACGGCGATGGAAATGTCCGAAGAATCGGTCGTGCCTGTCACCACGCTCCTCAGGGCACCGGCTCCGCAGCCTTTTAGCCACGAAGCATTTGACCAATTGCTCCAAAAATACGTGAACGATGCCGGGAAAGTGAACTACAAGGGACTTAAAGCCGACAAAGCGACATTGGATGCTTACTGCAAGTTGCTTGCCGACAATCCGGTACAAGAAGCTTGGAGCCGCAACGAAAAATTGGCCTATTGGATCAATGCCTACAATGCCTTTACTTTAAAAGTGATCGTGGATAATTTCCCAACCAAGAGCATCCTAAATTTAGATGGCGGAAAAACCTGGGACGTGCGCCGCATTCAAATCGGCGACAAAAAATACAGCCTTAACATTATTGAAAATGATATCATCCGGCCAAAATTCCAGGAGCCGCGCATTCACTTTGCGGTAAACTGCGCCGCAAAAAGTTGTCCCCCGCTGTGGAACCACGCCTACACCGCCGACAACCTGGAATCTGCGCTGGAAAGCCGGGCCCGTGCTTTTATCAACAACAGCAGTTATAACACGCTGTCGGGCAACAAGGCGAGGCTATCCAAAATTTTTGACTGGTACGGTGCTGACTTTGGTGACCTGCGTGCTTATTTGAATAAATATGCTGACAATCAACTGGATGCCAGTGCCTCCATTCGATTTAATGAGTACGATTGGGACTTGAATGATTGAAACAGCCTCAATTCTTTTTTAACTCCCGTGCAAACACTTCTTCCAATTGATTGGCATGAAGGTTTTTGCCAACCAGGATACGGTCCTTGTTCAACACGTATAATTCAGGTGTGATATCCACAAAGTATTTCCCGTAGATGGCTCGATTGCTTGGGTCGTACACGTTGGTGAACGTAAAGCCTTTTTCTTTCACGAATTTTTTCCATTCCTCATCGGTGGTATTTACCGCGATACCGTAAAAATCCACGCCTTTGTCTTTCCATTTTCGGTAAATGACCTCAATTTCAGCCGCTTCTTTTTGGCAGTGTTCACAATCGGGGCTGAACATAAACACCACGATAATGGGCGCTGTTATTTCGTAGAGGGATTTTATTTGTCCGTTGATGTCGGGCGCAGCCACGTCAAGTCCTTTTTTGCCCAGCAGGCTGGCTTCCATTTCCCAGACATGCTTGCGCAGCTTGGCAAGGTTCTCCGGTTTGTCCCAGGTAGCGAGTTCGTCGGTAAAGAAGGTCTGTACGATATGTACATACACGGCTTCACCATCCATCACGGTAGTCTTGGTGTTTTCGTATTGCAGGGCAATCCAATTCGAAAAAAACTTGAAATACTCCGGGTAAGGCATCACTTTGCGAATCAGGGCATCCGATACTTTTATGAGTGAATCGGGGCGTTGCGGGGTCAGATCCTTGATGTATCGTTTTAGTTTGTTGGCAACAACAGGTGTATAAATCATGCGTGGGTCGTTAAAATCCACGTTGTCCCAAATTCTTTCCCGGTAAGAGACCACCTGGCCAATGGTGTCGATATCACCGTTTGGCTTACGCTTTTCTATGAAGTCAGGGTTTTGGCCTGCATATTTAAATTTCGTGAAAAACAGGTCGGGATACTGCTTGTAAATGCCTTCCAGATAATTCTTTCGCTCCTCCATCAATTGGGTTTGACGCGCTTTAGCTTGAATATGCTCCGCCGCTGTGGGCGGGAACTTGCGCATCACGTCGCCCATCTGCGCCAGTTCGGGGTCTTGTTTGATCTGGTATCGGTTGGTTTGGTACAGCAACTCCGTATTTTTGGAGCCTTCCACTTGCATGGTTGCC
The DNA here is from genome assembly GCA_038246345.1 of Chitinophagales bacterium. Classification (GTDB taxonomy): domain Bacteria; phylum Bacteroidota; class Bacteroidia; order Chitinophagales; family Saprospiraceae; genus M3007. Next base: position 1,737 of record JBBRWA010000064.1, on the reverse strand, counting down.
ATATAATCGGGCAGTTTGGCCCGCAGCGTTAGGTGCTGATCGCCTTTGTCGATAAGGATGGAGAAGTTTTTCATTGCTGGCAGCAAGAAAGAATAAAAGCCTGCTGGCAACGGCGATTTGCGGCGTAGGGTGAAATGCCCGTTTTCATCGACATAAGTGGAATCGGCGAGGTAGTTTTGGTCGCCATACACCCCTACCACTTTTACTGGCCCAGCGACAAGCCCTTCCATGTAGGCTTCAATAACGGTGGAATCCTGCACAACAGTAACCTTGGCTGGGCTCTGCTGGGCGGAAAGTATGGTGCTGGAAAATAGTGTGATGAAAAGGAGTGCTTTCAACTGCGGCATGTGAAATACTTGTTTGTTTTGCAAAATAAGGGCAAAAGTAAGGCCAGAAGAGGGGATTTGGAGGGGTTTTGCGAATCGTTTGCATTCTTTAGTAAATTATCGCTGCTCCAGATTCGCCGATCGAACCCTACTTCACCCGCCCAAACCCCAGCGTTTTCAACATCCACCACGGCAGCGGCTTTTCCGGATTGCTGCGTTTCCTCAAATCCAGGTACCAACCAAGCTTTTTTAGGATCGGGATTTTATGCGTTTCCACAAATTCAATCAAAGTGCCATCGGGGTCTTCGATGTAAGAGAAATAGCCCGCCGCTTCGCCCATATCGAAGGATCCGCTGCTGTCCACCGTGAATGGGTGCCCCTTTTCAGCACAGAATTTTTTCATCTCGGCCATGCCCATCATATCAAAGCAGAGGTGGATATAGCCCAGGTCGCCCCAAAATCGGCCTTCGTATATCTTGCGCGGCTTGCGCTCAAGCGCCTGCACGAGCTCAATTTCTGAGTCGCCCAGCAGGCGGCTAAAGGGCCCTTTGCGCTTTTTAGGGTGCCGCAACAATACCCGTCGATAACGTTGGAAACCGCCATCTACGCCATTCCAATCGGCAAATTGATTGCTTTCATCATACCCAACCGTAGAATATCCCAGTATTTCACTGTAAAACTTGATGGAACGTTCCATATCAGAAACGCCGATGAAAACACCGTACATGCCGCCCGTGGCAGCAGGTGTGTCCGGCTTGGAAAACCAGTCGCTGGCCGACACCACTTCAAAGAAATTGCCCCAGGGATCTTTTACAAAAAAATGCTCCGTTCCATCTGGTCGTGGCTCCGGGTTGGTAACTATGTTGGCTCCGCTTTTGCGCAAGCGGTGGAAACAGGCCATTACATCCACACATTTCACTTTGGCGATGCCGATGCCCAGATCGCCCAATTGAAGTTGAAAATCAGCCGCTACGGGTGTGCGACCCGTGTATTGCCAAATTTCCATACCACCGCCGCCGTGCAGGTTTAAGGCCAAAATAGCATGACGCGATTGCGGCTGCCCACCAGTGTAAGGCAACATCAGCCCCGCCTCTGCAGCCTCTTCAAACATGGGAATATCCATCCCAAAATGCTCGCGATACCACTTAAATGCTTCGTGGACATTTGCCACGCCAATACCAACTTGTTGAATTCCAGAGATCATAATAAAAGAGGTTTCAGGTTTCAAGGTTTCAGGTTTCAAGGTTAAGGGTTATTACGCTTGGTGATTGAGGTAGGGGTGCGGGGTTTAGGGGCAAAGATAGAAAAGGGTTTTAACCCGCTCACATCTCATAGGGCGTTGCCCCATGATAATTATTGCGCCCTTTCAGGGCTTAGATGGGTGCTTTGATTCATGGCACGATCCACGAAT
>JBBRWA010000063.1:0-23661 GCA_038246345.1 Chitinophagales bacterium | reverse complement strand
TTTTATCTTGGGAACATCAACAGCATCGGGCTGGGTGCCGTAAAAAACCACTGCCGCTTTCAAGGCAGGCACATTCACCGCAAGCCTGTTCGACATGGCGCCGCCCCAGCAAAAACCGACGCAGCCGAATTGGCCATTGCAATCGGGGCGTGAGGCCAGGTAATCGAACACCTTTATGAAGCGCAGCAGGCTCTCTTCCGGTTTCAATTGGGTAAACAGCGTCCGCGCCTCATCTGTATCGGCAGGTGTGCCGCCCAGCGGCGACAGGGCATTCGGCGCAATGGCCAGATACCCGGCGCTGGCCACGCGGCGCGTCACATCTTCGATATGGGCGTTCAGCCCCCGGTTCTCATGGATGACCACCACGGCGGGGTAGCGCTTATTTGCTTTCGGGCGGGCCACATAAGCGTTCATGGTTTCACTATTCACCGGGTAACTGATGTTCTCGATGAACAGTGCGTCCGTACTGGCTTTGGAGGCTGGTGCGCAGCCCGATTCCAGCAAGGAGAGCATGGATAAGGCAGCAGTGGTACTGCCGACGAGTTTCACGAGTTCCAGCATAAATACTTTGCGGGACAGCGGTTTGTGGGTGTATTCGTCGTAAAGGTTGATGATGCGTTGGTCGAGCATGAGTGGTGGATTTTCCCGTTAGTGTGGATGTTACACTTCCAAAGTTACAAATTTTGCCTCGCTTGGTCTTCTGAATTTTACCCAACTATTTTTCCGAATCACATGCCCCGCTGCGCGCACGCCCTGCGTGTATGCGATCTTCAAAACCCCGCCGCCCCGCCATCCTTTCTGGCATCCGATGCCCCAAAATACACCTTCGTCCCCGCATCGTACCGAATGGCCTGGTACCCGCCATAACTGCCCGGTGCCGCCCAGCCAACCTGATGCCCCATTTGCATCAACGCGCGGATGCTTTCGTAGGGAATACCATTTTCAAGGTTGATCTGGCCGCTGTCGCGCATGCGCTCGCCGGTGGGTTCGCTGCTGCCTTGGTGGTCGATGCGCGGCGCATCGCCTGCTTCCTGGGCGTTCATGCCAAAGTCGATCATGTTCATGATTATTTCCGCATGGCCTAGCGGCTGAAAGGAGCCACCCATTACGCCGAAAGACATCCAGGGCTTACCATCCTTGGTGACAAACGCCGGAATAATGGTGTGAAAGGGGCGCTTGTGCGGGGCGTAAGTATTGGCCTGTCCGGGCTCCAAGGTGAATAATTCGCCCCTGTCCTGGAGCATAAAGCCCAGTCCGTCTGGCACCATACCGGAGCCGAAACCTCGGAAATTTGATTGAATCAGGGAAACCATATTGCCTTCCCCATCGGCTACGGTGAGGTAAATGGTATCGCCATCTTTCAGGTTGGGATTGCCAGCTTCAACGCTTCGGGAGGCTCGCTCCGGGTTGATCAATTTGCGCCGCTGGGCAGCGTATTCTTTTGAAATCAACCGCTCCACAATGCCCGGCTCCATGTATTCCAGGTCTGCATAAAATTTGGCGCGGTCTTCAAACGCCAGCTTTTTGGCCTCCACAAATAGGTGGATATGCTCTGGCGAACCAAATTGGATTGTTGAAAAATCGTAGCCTTCGAGGATATTTAGCATCTGTAAAGCTGCAATGCCCTGGCCGTTGGGCGGCAGTTCCCACACATCGTAGCCGCGGTAGTTGGTAGACACAGGACTGAGCCATTCGGAGCTGTGGTCTGCCAGATCGCGGGCACTCAGGAAACCGCCGTTTTTTTGCATAAATCGGTCGATGGTTTGGGCAATTTCCCCTTTGTAAAAAACGTCACGTCCTCCTTTGGCAATTTTTTCCAACGTATTGGCCAATAAAGGGTTGCGAAAAATTTCGCCGCGTTTTGGCGCTTTCCCTCCCGGTAAATACACCTCGGCAACATTGGGATATTTGCCGTAAGCCGCCGCCACCCGCTTCCAGGAATGACTGGCTTCATCGGCTACGGCAAAGCCGTTGCGGGCGTAGCCAATGGCGTAGGAGAGTATTTCCGACATCGGCTTTTTGCCAAATTTTCCATGCAAGGCAAACCAGCCATCCACGCAGCCCGGCACTGAAACAGGCAAGGGGCCAAGGGCTGGGATATGCGCCAGTTTCCGATTGATAAACGTGTCCAAGGTTAGGGAATACGGGGAACGACCGGAGGCATTCAGCCCATGCAATTTGCCCGTTTTGGCTTCGTAAACAATGGCGTATAAGTCGCCACCAATGCCATTCACATGTGGCTCCACTACGCCCAGCACGGCATTGGCAGCAATCGCGGCATCAATGGCACTACCACCTTTGCGCAGCACATCCAAGGCCGCCGAAGTGGCCAGCGGGTGACTGGTGCAGGCGATGCCCTGCTGCGCCATGACTTCTGTGCGGGTGGCAAAGGTGCGACCGACTGGGCGGTCTTGTGACAAGATAGGATTGGTAGAAAGGAGGCAGATCGCGAACAATATTGGATATTTCATAGGTGGAAAGTTTTGGTCAAAAATACAAGGGCCGCTGGTAGAATTTACCATATAGCCTTCTTTTTACCACATAGATCACATAGCCGATTTTACTTAGCCTTCTTTTTACCACCTAGCACCCATAGATCACATATCCGATTTTACATGGCCCGCTTTTTACCACATAGATCACATAGCCGATTTTACGTGCCCGCTTTTTACCACATAGCACACATAGATCACATTGCCGATTTTACGTGCCCGCTTTTTACCATATAGCACACATAGATCACGTAGCTGATTTTACGTGCACCATGCTTTACCACATAAGCGTACACATCGGCGCCTAAACCTTTCGAGAAATGAGCCCGCAAATACTACCTTCGCAGGATATTGTTTCTACACGCAAACCGATGCTATGAACAACGCTAGACAATCCCGCCCTACTCCTTGGCTCCTATTCTCCTTCCTGTTATTGACCTTTAGTGCCCATGCGCAAACCCTGCGTGGCACCATTCGCGCTGCCGATGATGGCCTGCCCGTTATGGGTGCCACCGTGACTATTTTTGCCAGCAAAACAGAAACAGCACCCATTTCTTTGGCCAGCAACCCCGCCGGAGAATTCACATTCGAAAACCTGCGGGTGGGGTATTACCGTTGCGAAATAATCGCGCTGGGATTTGAAACAAAATACCTCATTGAAATTCAGGTGGTCGCTGGCAAGGAACAGGTGCTGGAAATAGACCTGCGGCGCAGTAATGCACAGTTGCCGGAAGTCACCATAGCCGCTACCCAGTCGGGCAAAAGGCCCATGCAGCCAATGAGTGAAATACCCCTGACCCGCGACCAGACCTTCCGATTCCCCGCCATGTTTTTCGATCCCGGAAGGCTCGCTGCGGCATATCCCGGCGTGTCGCAAACCGACGATGGCACCAACATGATGAGCATTCGCGGCAACAGTCCGGCTATGCTGCGTTGGCGCATCGATGGCCTGGATATCGTCAATCCCAACCACTTGCCGAATGCTGGCACCATGTCTGATGCGCCTGCAGGTGCCAGTGGTGGCGTGCTGATGTTTTCCGCGCAAATGCTCGACAATTCTTCCTTGCTGACGGGCGCATTTCCGGCGGGTTATGGCGACGCTGTGGCGGGCGTGATGGACATGAACCTTCGAAACGGGAACACCCGGCAACAAGAATTCACCGTGCAGGCGGGCCTTGTAGGGCTTGACTTGTCCGCCGAAGGGCCCCTAAAGAAAGGCAAAGACAATTCCTACCTGTTCAATTACCGCTACTCCACCGTAGGCTTGCTGGGTCAACTGGGCGTTTCCTTTGGCGACGAGCAAATCAATTTTCAGGACTTGTCGTTCAAGCTCAATTTGAACGGTAAAAAAGGTGGGAAGTATGCTATTTTCGGGCTTGCGGGTTTGAGTGAAAATGTATTTCGACACAAGGAAGATACTACTGAAATCAAATATGACAAGGAGCGCTATGATATTGATTTTCAATCCAGAACTGGCGTAATTGGGGGCTCCGGGCGCTGGCGATTGGGCGCGCGCAATTCCTTAAAAGCCGTCTTTGCATTTTCCTCCCAAAAAAACGACTGGCAAAAACAACTTCCCGCTGAATCATTTGTCAGGGACATGGATATTCGGGTAGAAGAGCGCATTGCGGGTTCCCTGGAATGGCGATTTTCAATGTTACAAAACCAGTTTTCTGCAGGCGTTCAGTTGTACCGGAATTATTTTTATGGTTTCGTTTCCAACACCAAAAAGTCCCCTCCATCTGGAAATACTGTGGTACTATATCGCAGAGACCTTGCTTATATCAACGCTCAGCCTTGGTTGCGTTGGGATTGGACTGCCCGAAATGGTCGATTGAACGCACAAATAAGTGCTCAATTTCACTATAATAACGTTTACCAAGAACTTGCACCCGCCCCGCGCGGCCTCATTACATACCGCATCAACTCCAAGCATAAGATCTCGGCGAGCGTAGGCTTGTATAAGCAAGACGCACCGGTGTGGATGCAATTTAAGACCTATCGCCAATTAATGTTTGATAATATTGTCCCCTATATCAGCTCCTTTCAAACGGGCCTTCGCCACACCTGGAATCCCGCACCATTTTGGAAAGTGAGCACTGAAATTTTCACCCAAAACACCCGAAACATTCCAGTTAACCATTTCCCAGGCAATTCACTGCTCAACGTTCCAGAATACATTTCTGATTTTGCGGTTTTGCGCGGCAGTTCAAATGCCCGTAACTACGGGGTGGAACTCGGAGTAGAACGCAACCTGCAAACAGGATGGTTCCTGGCTGTTAATGGTACCTTATTAAACTCGGAATATCAACTAGCCAACCGCGAATGGCTGGATACCCGTTGGGACGTTGGGCACATCGCAAACGTCACCTTCGGCAAAGAATGGCAGCGCGAAAAAACAGCCACCCTGACACGCACCATTGGCATTGGCATACGCGGCGTTTGGTCTGGTGGCATACGCGAACCGGATATTGACTACACGGCTTCCGCAACTGAAAGCAGAACTGTTTACAATGAAGTACAAGGATATTACCGCCAATACCCAGACTATTTCCGTGCTGATTTTCGGGTATACTGGAAACGCAACCTCGGAGATCGGCGCAACAGCACGTTTGCCCTCGACCTTCAAAACTTGACGGGACAACAAAACTTGGCGTATCACTTCTACGACCCCTTCACGAATAATGTGGAGAATAAGTACCAGCTTGGAACGATTCCGAATTTTAGCTGGAGAATGGAGTTTTAGGATTTCGGAATGCGGAGTGTGGAGTGCGGAATATGCACATCGTTGGTTGTTACTTTTGGCATCCTTCTTCGGCACTATTGGGGAAAAGCGACCGTACATTTTTCACGAATGCCAAGCCAACGCGCTGGTAGCACCGCGTTTACGCCAATGTCGTTGACTTAAGGCCTCGGAGAGGCTAAACATTTGTAGAAATCATTGGCCGCCAACATCACCAGACCTCGGAGAGGTCTAACATTTAAACGGCTATCTGCATACTATTTAAGGTTAGACCTCTCCGAGGTCAAATAACTAACGCCCGACCAAGGCTACAAACGTTGGGGCTCTCCGAGGTCGAAACGCTTAAGTCACCGACATTGGCGTTTACGCGGTGCTACCAGCGCGTTGGCTTGGCAATAGTGGTGCAGTACAATGCTTTTCACCAAAAGTGCCGAAGAAGTATACCAAAAGTAGCAAGCAATGCCGTGCATATTCCGCACTCCGCATTCCGAAATCCGCACTCAACTAAAGTCTCGTGCTGACTTTTTTCACCATCCCATTTTTCCACTCCAAAAAGGTACCCTCCAAAATACGCTTTCGCGCTTCTTTCACCAGCCAAAGGTAAAAGGAGAGGTTTTGCAGGGTGGCGATTTGCATGCCCGTGATTTCGCCACTGATGAACAGGTGTCGCAAGTATGCCTTGGAGTGCGCTCGGCTGCTGGGGGCGGGACTGCTCGCATCAATGGCCGAAAAATCGTGCTGCCATTGTTTGTTTTTGATGTTGATAATGCCCTCTTCGGTGTAGATCATGCCGTGCCGGGCATTGCGAGTAGGCATCACACAATCGAACATATCAATGCCGCGGGCGATGCCTTCCAGGATGTTTTCGGGGGTGCCCACGCCCATGAGGTAGCGGGGCTTGTCGGCTGGCAATATCGCTGTCACCAGTTCCGTCATGGCGTACATGTCTTCAATGGGTTCGCCGACGGAGAGGCCGCCGATGGCATTGCCCTCGCGCCCGAAAGAGGCGATGGTTTCCGCCGATATTTTCCGAAGTTCTGGATAAGTACTGCCTTGAACAATGGGAAAAAGGGTCTGTGAATGCCCGTAAATCGGCTCGGTATCGTCGAAGCGCTCGATACAGCGTGCCAGCCAGCGATGCGTGAGGCCCATTGATTTTTCGGCGTATTTGAAATCGCAGGGGTAAGGGGTACACTCGTCAAAAGCCATGATGATGTCTGCGCCGATGATGCGCTGGATGTCCATGACGTTTTCCGGGGTAAAATGGTGTTTCGAACCGTCGATATGGCTTTGAAAAGTAACCCCTTCTTCTTTGATCTTCCGCCGATGCGCCAGTGAGTACACCTGGTAGCCGCCGCTGTCGGTCAGCACGGGGCCTTTCCAGCCATTAAAACCGTGAATACCGCCGGCTTCGCGCAGCACCTCCAGGCCGGGGCGAAGGTAAAGGTGGTAGGTATTCCCCAAACATATCTGGGCATGAATATCGTCGCGCAGTTCGTGCTGGTGCACCGCTTTTACGGTTGCAGCAGTGCCAACGGGCATAAAGATGGGGGTCTCTATTGCTCCGTGGTCGGTCGTGATATGTCCGGCGCGGGCGCGGGAGTTTGGGTCTGTTTGTAAGAGCGAAAATTTCAAGGGAAATGGGTAAGTGTTGGCTGAGTATCGTTGGTGCAAAGATACGCTGCAAGGCTGATTTTTACGGAAAATGTAGCCAGTTAAAGCACCGAAGCTGTTATTGTTCCAATAAATACACTATCGACGGATTGATTTTCAATATCCGTCCATTTTCCGAAAAGAGAATAGAAAGGGGTACTACATCTGCATTAAAGAGTGGAGAAGCACGGAGCGGAAAAATCAGAAATCAAAGGGCGTTTTAACCTGACCCTTTGGCGTCGGAAAGACTTACCTGGCAGTTGGAATGCCCCTGATAATATTGTTTTTCCCTACGGCGTTTTTCATACCCGCATTCAAGATTGATAGCAGCCGAGAGGGATAATAAACTTCGGAAGTGTAGTATCTCTTACCCCCAAAGCGCAGCAGCAGTGTCTTTTTTTGCTGGCTATGCATGTTATTAATCGTCAAGGCGGACAATAACCAATAGATTTGATGTGGTGAGCATAGACACTCAATTCGATGGCTGCCCAGCCAAGAGAATTTGGTAGTTTTTAAAGTGATAATTCGATAATAGCAAGTACGCTTAGGCATAGCAATAACAAGAGACGCCAAGCCATGTCACAATTATCACATTATCGAATTATCACATTCCACCCTTATTTGGCAACAATCACCTTCTTCGCCGTCTTGTACTCCCCGCTCGAAATCACCACCACATACATGCCCGCATACAAGGTCTGCACATCAAAATAGGCGATGGTGCTGCCTTTGTTTATGGTAGCACTGCGAACCACCTTGCCGGTATTATCCAACAATTCTACCTTGAAATCATCCTGTGCCAGGCCGTTCAATTGAATGGCGATCAGGTCGGAAGCAGGATTTGGAACAATGGAAATATTCAGGTTGTTGAAGACCGTTTCTGAAAGGCTCGTTGAATGGGTATAAATGGTGGTAGCTTCCGTGATCGACGTAACCTTTCTATTAGCCGAAACCCCATAAAAAGCAGGCCCAACGATGTAGGGATACGTTGAATTCCAGTTGGCATCCACGGTCGCAAAATAGCAGTAGATACCGTTGGGGTATTCTGGGGTCGCGCAAAAGCGGCCATTGTGTACATCCAGGTAATCAGGTTCGGCGTGCGTGATAAACGCGTAATCTTCCCGGAAGTAACCCAGCGGATAGGTGGTGCTTATGGCAGGACCATCGCTCACATCGGTGCCATCGGCATAATGGGTGCGGACGGTGATGTTCCGCAGTTGATAGCCCGATTTGATGCGCACGATACCGCCCGTTCCATCGGCATTTTTGAAGCCATAAGATCCATAAATCGGGAAACCATCATAGGCGTAACCGATCAGCGGCGAATGCTTGGTACTGTCAATGGCATACAAGCCTTCTGCATCGTACAAATTACAGATGGTGGAAACCACATTCAAATCCAGCTTAAACGCGGAAGGGTTTTGGTGGTGGTGGTAATTGCCCATGGCAGGGTGCGCTTTGGAGCAATCGAAGCCGGCGCGTTCTGCCGGAATGGCATCCCTGTTCCAGCTGGATGCCGCGCCCATACCGCCGGGACAAGCTGGGTTGCCGGGACCGCCACAAAGCGCGTTGGTGGTTGGGTTCCAACCCACACCATCCCGGTAATCGAACAGCGCCACACCATTGATAAAAATACCAATATTGCCGCCATTGGTGGCGGTGGGTGTGCCCATGTTTTTTTGAGGGTTCAAAGGCATTTTGAATATCGCGTTTTGGTTGGTAGCGTTGGAGGGGTTTCCATCCTGGAACGGCCCGGTTGGGTAGGCAGGCACGCCCGTAGCCTTCACATACACGAAATCGTTGGAATACTCCACCTTTTGGCAGTTGACGAGTAGGCCATTGCTAATGGCCGTGGAATTGCCGGTCACGTAGTAGGTGCCCGTTTGGGTGGTGTTTTGTAGCCAGGCGGTGATAGCAGGATTCAGCTGTGCCTGGCAAACCAATGCAAAGGCCAACAAGCTGGTGGAAAGAATTGCTTTTTTCATGTTATATCAATATTTGGGTGGTTAGACTAGGGAAGTGGGGGAATCCTTCTGTTGGTTGGAAAGTTTTTGGTCTTTTTCCCTCATTTTCTAAACAACCCAAAGCGCCGCGGCGATACTGGATAAACGCCCAACCTTCGTATCATTTATAGTTCTCAAACCAATTAAAAGTTTCTTTGATTATCCTGTCCTTTTCTACTTTGATAAATTCCAGGTACGCTTCAGCTACAGGGGAAAGCTTCTTGGCAGAGAGCCAAACCAGGTTCCAATGGGTAATGATGGGGAGGCCCTTATATGGAATGATTTCCAAATCACCGTTCCGCAATTCGTTCTTGATGCCGATTAAAGGCATGATAGAGTAACCCAAGCCTGCTATCAAAGCTTGTTTCAATGCCTCATTGGAAGTCAGCTCAATTTTTTTATACGTAGGCAAGTCTTCTTGTAGAATGAATTTTTCCATGGAATTACGGGTTGCCGACCCAGACTCCCTGTAAAGCAATGGGTATCTTTCAAAAAGCTTTTTGATAGACAATTGGGGAGGTCTTTTTATGCGAGTACCGCCTACGAGGAATAGTTTGTTTTGTAAAAGCTCAATGGTATTGAGGCTCAAATGCTCCGGAAGCACTGAAACCAAAGCGAAATCCACTTCATTTTTTTCCAGGCTTTGTACCACTTGGGATTTGTTGGTAACATCCATAATGAGGTCAATACCTGGATTTTGTTGCAGAAATTCGCCCAAGAAATAGGGCATCACATACTTTCCTGTGGAAGCTGAAGATATTTTTATCCTGCCTGCAAGCTGGCCTTTCAATGATTTGGTTTTGTAATTTATTGCCTCTATTTCATCCAAAACTTTTTGAGCAGACTCGGCTATCTCTTTGCCAAAGTCGGTGACATAGAGCTTCCTCCCAATGACTTCAACCAAGGGAATTGTAAACTGATCTTGAAATTTTTTAAGCTGAATCGATACGGCAGGCTGCGTAAGGTGCAACGCCTCTGAAGCCTTTGTAACACTTTGGTATTCAGCTACTTTCAAGAAAATTTTGAGTTGATGGATGGTGTAGTTCATAAAAATTAGTTATGCTTTTCATTACAAAGATAAATGATTATTAATAAAAAAAGCATTCAACTTTGCGTCGACAAAAGATACATCCGATGAAAGAATCAACCAGTTTTTTAGAAAAGGAAGTTTACCCTGAAATGCATACCTACATGCCACAGAGCATAGAGACTCCAAGTAAGCTCCAAGAAAGGCATGCCTCCATGCCACATGGCATGGAGGCTCCAAGTACGCTCCATAAAAGGCATCCGATGCTTAAGGTATTGCCATTATTATTGGTCGTAGGTGCCGGAATAATATTGTCCCTCAAGACAAACAATCTGTTTATGAAAGAATTGGTCTTATCAGGACTGGTTTTTTTAATGGTGATGTTTATCCGTTCAACAGAGGAAGTTGCACGATTAACCACACAGGAAAAAGTTTAAATTTTAAAATCCAAATATTATGGTAGCAAAAGAAACTGTTCAGAAAATTCAGCTGGTTGACGGCTGCTTTTCGCCGTCGGAAGCCTTAGACATGATAGAAGAGATAATTGATGGGCGAATAAAGTTCCACAATATCCAAATGTTGAGGATGTGGGAGGGCAACCATCACTTCGATTCTTCTTATTGGGACAAAAAAATGGAAGAATTGAAACAGGAAATGAAAACAGCGTTTCAACTTATCAGGGAAGCCAAAAAAGAAGGTTTTCAAGTAGAAATATGTGGCCATCTCGAAGTTCGGCCCGTTAGGAAAGTTGTGAACTCGGTAAAGATAAACATTTCAAACAACTAATTTTTGGATCCCAATTATGGGCAGAAATAATTTCTAAGTGAACATGCAAACTGTAACAATTGCCAAGGGTGACGGCATCGGCCCTGAAATAATGGATGCTACTTTAAAAATCCTGAAAGCTGCAAATGCACGCATCAATTATGAAGAAATTGAAATCGGCGAAAAGGTCTATTTGTCAGGAAATACCAGTGGAATTACCAAAGATGCGTGGGAAAGTATCAGAAAGAACAAGGTCTTTTTAAAAGCCCCTATTACAACGCCACAAGGTGGCGGCTACAAAAGCCTGAACGTAACCATGAGAAAGGCTCTGGGTTTATATGCCAACATCAGACCCTCCAAAAGCTTTCATCCTTTTATTGCGACGAAGCACCCAAATATGGATGTCGTCATTATCAGGGAAAACGAAGAAGACCTTTATGCTGGCATCGAGCATCAACAAACGGACGAAGTTGTACAATGCCTGAAATTGATTTCAAGGCCCGGGTGTGAGAAAATCGTACGATATGCATTTGAATATGCCCGGTTGTACAAGCGAAAAAAGGTGAGCTGTTTTGTAAAAGACAATATTATGAAGCAAACGGATGGTCTGTTTCATAAAGTGTTCAAGGAAATTGCAGTAGAATACCCGGAAATTGAGGCCGACAGCTGGATTGTTGACATAGCCGCTGCCCGGTTGGCAGACACCCCCGAAATATTCGAGGTTATTGTCACCTCCAATTTATACGGGGATATTGTATCTGATATTGCAGCACAAATATCTGGATCTATAGGTTTGGCAGGTTCTGCCAATATTGGGGAATTGTGCGCCATGTTCGAAGCAATACACGGTTCTGCCCCTACCATCGCTGGAAAAAACATAGCCAATCCTTCTGGCTTGCTCAAAGGAGCTATTATGATGCTCAACCATATTGGTCAACAAGACGTGGCAGAGTCCATCAAAAATGCCTTCTTGTGCACTGTAGAAGCGGGCATCCATACTGCAGATATTTTTCGGGAAGGCGTGAGCAAAGAACTTGTGGGCACCCAGGAATTTGCCGCAGCATTAATCAGCCGGTTGGGCATGAAACCACAAACACTCAAGGCCGCAGAGTTTGAGCAAGGCATACTATTGAATATCCCTAAATACACGCGGAGAGCGGCCGCAAATAAAGTGCTCAAAGGCGTGGATGTTTTTGTTGATTGGAAAGCAGGAGATGCCCACAAGCTTGCCGATCAATTGGAAAAGCTTAACAGCGATATACGCTTGACGATGATTACCAATCGTGGCGTAAAAGTTTGGCCAGAAGGATTTGAAGAAACTTTTTGCACAGACCACTGGCGCTGCCGATTCGAAGTAAGCAACGGACATCCCGCAGAAAAAAGCAGTATCCATAAATTATTGGCACAGGCTTTAATTGACAATATTGACGTTATCAAAACCGAAAACCTGTACGAATTTGATGGGGTAAAAGGTTATTCCCTTGGTCAAGGGCAATAGGACCCTTCTTGTTACTATCAAGTACAAAGAGTTGTTTTTTTACAATTTTTATGCACCGCTGGAGTACTTGACGCAAATCAGTTTTTTTGGAGGAGGCATTGCCTCCTCCAAATTTTTTTTGTCGCGCTTGGTCTTCTCCGCTCCATTTCCAAGCGCAGCAACAGTGTCCTAGGCCGGTACCAAAAGGAAATCATTTATAGAGTTCTTCCACCAGCAAAATATGGGGCAACGTAATACACGCTATGAGTATAAAAAACAGGCTAACCAGTGATACGTCAGCGAAAAATAGCGCCTGGCCAAATACCAGCGCCAATAATCCGGCAACGGAGAGCAAGGTAAACGGAGCCGCTTGTCGGTAATAGTGTACCAGGGTAAACGCTGGCCACTTTTTGCGGAAAAATGCGACTTGGGTGAGCAGTGCGCTCAAGGAATGCCAAAGTGAAAAATAAATGGCAAACCCAACCAGCAAGGGTGTGTGCAAAAACATGAAGGACAAGGCACCCAGACTTATGAATTCCCGGAACAATTGGCGGTTGTTTATATGTCTGGAAAGTCGAAGACCAACAATAAGGAAGACATTTAAAGCCAGCAATACCCATTGAGCAATATTCAGGTCAGCATTGGACCAATCAGGCAAGCTACCAACCAGTTGGGTAATAATCATACGGCTCTCTTCCCAATGCCAGAACAAAGCCCCGCCCAATGCAAAGGCGCCCCAGGATAAATTCAGGGTAACTTCCAGGCCGCGTGGCAGGCGCAGGTATTCCCAATTAGATTGGCCAAAATGGTAGGCAGAAATGATAAGAAATATAAACAGGGCAGGAACTGGTAGCCATATCCAAGCCAGTAAGTAAACCAAAACGGCAGACAAATAGAAGAAAAAAAATTTAAAAATCTGCTTGCGCGTCAATTTTGTACCCTGTAATCGCCTAAACAATAGATAATCGGTTGCCCCATGCGGAAGCCCGATAAGTAATACCAATACACCAAGAAAAAAGTACTGGGTTTGTTCCATCCACTCCGGAAAACTCCAGCCGATAACCCCCAGGAGCAGCGTAAGCAATACAATGGATAGATAAATACTTTGTTTGTGGAAACTAACCATAATCTCTATCTCAGGAGCGAAGTCATCAGGTGGAATTTATTGCCTCATCCGATAAAAGGAAGGGCTAATCGTGATTTTGGCACAATCAGCCCTTCCAGAAAGTAAGGCGGAAAAAATTTAAGCCGCGGAGGATTCGCTCTTCGAAGAAGAACTAACTGCCAAGGCATAAATAACCAGGCCAAAGCCAATCTTGTTCACCGCATCACCAATGTTGTAAATTAGATCCATGTTACGCACATCGATCACATTGCGCAACCAGCCATCGGTTTCAATCGCCATGTAACCAATAGGATAAATGGCCCAACCAACAAGAACAAACCAGGACAGAGCCTTGAAGGCAGACTGTAACTTCGGATCCTTAGAGTTGCCGGCAAGCTTACTGGCAGAACCAAGCCAAACCTCGT
The DNA here is from genome assembly GCA_038246345.1 of Chitinophagales bacterium. GTDB lineage: Bacteria > Bacteroidota > Bacteroidia > Chitinophagales > Saprospiraceae > M3007. The sequence goes on along the minus strand of JBBRWA010000063.1, from coordinate 9,971 downwards.
ACAGAATACCGAGGTAACCCGCAGTGGAAATAATACCCCAAATTACGCTGGAAGAACGGAATGCCGTTTCACCAAGATAGCCAGCCACCAGCATAACTAACGAGTAACCGATCATTTTCCACAGGAGGCCAATTTTAGCGCCAAATGCCTTGAGGATCAGGTAAAACTCTACGCACATGAGTGGTACTGTCAGTATCCAGTCAATGTAGCGGAATTGGGTGGGCGATTGACCTGTTGTCAACCACACATCGCGCATGTAATAATAGTGTACTGCGGCAATCATCGTGATCAAGCCAGCGATCAGCAAAGAAGTTTTCCACTTCCCTTCAACCTGCTGGCGTTCAAAGAAGAAGAATACTGACGCTGCAAACATCGCCATGTAGCCGATGAAAAAAGTGAACCCAACATAATCGTTGGAGGAAAGCCCTGCAAAGAGGAGCAATGGTTGTGAGAATAAAGATTCCATAAAAGAGTGATTGGTTAACTGTTGAATATTCAACATAGTTAGCAAAGGAACATTCTTTTTTTTCAATAGTTCATGTTTTGTTTAATTATTTTAGAAAAAAAAGCAAAAAAGGTTAAACAAAACAAATGCCCTAAAAACCTTTAATCATGAACAAAAAGAAATACGGCTTCATGCACCCAAATGCCTGAGCTTTAAAAACAATTGTACCATCCTGTTAAAAAATTGTGCGCGGGGTGCCTAAGGTGCTTTAGCGAAAAATGGTAGTCGTTCTGTTGCGCACATATTACGGCACTAGCAGCGCGCTCGTGCTGCACGTACAATTGTTGGTATCTCGAACGGTGATAGTGTAGTTTACTTTTTAGCTGAGGGGGGACAGTAACCACGTGGGTATTACTCCTGTACTTTTTTCTTCTTCCGAAGAATATCGCCCAATTCCAGGCTGATAAATATACTGGAGTTCACCCGTACAAAATCCAAATCATCCGTGCGGGGAAATATGCCGCAAATATTCACCCCCAAAATAAAAGGCATGAGCCGCATGGCACCAGTAATGCCAATCTCCGGTAAAAACAGGGGTGATTTTGCCTCTACAGCCTCAATTGCGCTCAGTTCAGATGGCGGGATGGCGACAGCTACCTTACCCCTTGTGTATTTAATACGAGAGAAACGAAAACATATTCCGCCCTGAAAAAACGCATCGTTGTACAGAATGGAGGGCTGGATAAACAAGCGCTGCAAATCCAAGTCGGCAAATTCTTCACCGACAAAGGCATTGAACATATTGCCTTGGCCATAGCCGACCAACAAGCTGGCTGTCCCGCGCGGCAAAGGCTCGTATACACCCGCACCGAATTCGTAAAATCGATATTTAAGCCCTTCCAGGGTGTTTTTAAGCACCTCTTTTTCGCCAATATTCATATAATTGGCAGTAATCAAAACCTGCTTCAAAGGGCTATAATAGCCCTGTACCTCAATGCCTGTCGCACCTGCATTTCGGCTCCAGCCAAATCCAATTCCGGTATCGTGCCGTTCCTTGGCAGCGGGCATCTGTACGCTGTTGGGTATGTAATAATAGTGTTGCGATACGGCGGCAAAAGGGGACAAAAGCCCCGTGACAAAAAGCCAAAAAAGGAGAGACGTGCGCATGGTTTTGTTTTGTAGAAGGTGTTATTGGCCGTAAAGCTAACGCCAGCAAAGTACGGTCCAGCATTCAATCTTCCGGCATTTGCGAAGAGGGAGGATTGGTTCTTTTTTACAATTTAGGGGGAGGCTACCAAATTCGGTGAATAGATATAGTGGGCAATAGTGCCGCAATCAGGAAATAGCATCCCGATGAGCATCAGGGAAAGTAGGGTTCGGAAGTGCTTAAGGGATTAATTAAAGAGGCTGCTGCACAAGTGCAGCAGCCTCTTTGCCATAAATTCTTGCCTTAGTACTTAAAAGGATTCGAGAACTGTTGGCTCGCGAGTACCTCATTGTCGGTAAGTGTATTCAGGAATGCAAGCATGTCCTGCTTGTCTGTCTGCGAGAAGTTCATCGTTTTAGGCTGCCCATTGGATTTTTTTAGGTAGGCATGCAAATTGGGGTGACTTTTAATCCCGCTGCTATAGTGATCCAGCACCTCATCCATGGTTTTGAAGCGTCCGTCGTGCATGTAAGGGGCAGAAAGGGCGATGTTGCGCAAGGTTGGCACCTTAAAAGTACCATTTTGGTTGTAAACGCCAGTGATAGCGCCCACACCCTGGTCGCCAGCAGTATCAAGATCAAGGCCATTATTAGCCAAATGAAGCACCGGACGGCCCATATTGCCGGAATGGCAGGAAGCGCAATTGCTGTTGTAAAGCGCTTTGCCCCTGTTTTCTGAAGCTGTAAAGCCGGTGGCGGTAAAATCCTCCGTATAAACATAGGCATTGTTGGTGTAAGAAGCATTAGCATTCTCCGCAGCTTTATCAAATTTGCTGTTGAAGGATCCCATGGCATTGACAAAATTCGCAATGGCTTCCAATACCAAATCTTGATTTATCACGGTGGAGCCATAAGCCTTTTTGAACAGTGGCGCATAGTATGGTTGTGATGCAACAATATCAGCTACATCGTGCATATCCATGTCCATTTCTTTAGGATTGGTGAGCGAACCTGTGCTTTGCTGCGCAACAGTTTCAGCACGGTTGTCCCAGAAAAAACGAATGGCGGACGGGCCATTCAAGTCGGTACCGTAATAAGCCGAAAAATTGGCAACCGATGACAATGCGAAGGAGTTGCGGTCGGTAGAGCGGTCGCTAACGCCGCGGCTAAAGGCAACATCGTCACCAAATGCGAGCTCTTGTTTGTGACAGCTGGCGCAAGATATCGTGCCGTCTTTTGACAGCTTTCTGTCGTAAAACAAGACGCGGCCCAGTGTTGCTTTGTTGTCTTCCACAGGGCGTGGAAACAAACCTGTACGCCTCAAGTGTTCCGGAAGCCTTACAATGTAATCATTTGGCCTGTCGAGGGGCAAGTTTAAATCTTCGCTGATGATCTTTGCATCAGCATCGCTGTAGTAGTAATAGTTGAAATCAGCTTTTTTATCGCAGGCTACAGCAAGCAGGATAAAGGCGAAAAGAGGGAGAAGGGAAGTGACTTTTTTCATGGTCTAGTGTAATTGAAAGGGTGAGTAGTATGGTGTGTGTGTTTGAGTGAATGGTTTTTAGCATTAAAAACCACCGAAAGATAATACAGAATGCCAAACAAAAAAGATGTTGGCAAAATTTTTACGATACATTTAACAGAAGGACGCCAATAATTGACATTAGGTTGGTTGTGACAGGGTAATTATTAAAAATAATTCAGTGTTCCTGGATAAATTAGCCTGAGAACGCTCCCGCAATCCCAAACGCCCCTAAAAAAGATGAGCCATCCCAGATAGCTGGAATGACTCGTCTTTTTTTTGGGATCATACATTAAGAATGTCAAGTATGATCACCTGTGTAGGCGGAGTAAAAATTTGAGCCATGAGCGATACGGGAAATTTAAGTGAATAAAGACGGATTAGGCAATAAACCGGCTTTGGCTCGCGACAAATATCTAAATTAACACATTCAATTCCTAAATTATGTCAAAGAAAAATTTTTTCCATTTTTTTGCAAGACCATTTAAGGTGTAGACGCTACCACTTTCTTGAATTACTACACCGATCCCTTGTTTTTGATTTTTTTACCCAAAAAGTGAAATTGTGATATTTGAGTAGATTTGTACCTTATAATGCTTCTTCCAATCCAAACAGCAATATGCTCGTGCTTATGCCCAACATCATTCGTTCCGCCATTTTTTCCCTGATTTTTTTGGCAATATGGTCAGAATCAAAGGCCCAATGCAACATAACTGTAAATGCAGGTGATGACATTTACCGCTGTGCCCCGCCGTCGCCGACCCAGCTCAACGGCAGTATTTCCGGCGACTACCTGAGTTTTATGTGGACACCCCTCACCGGACTTACAGGCGCAAGCACCTTGCAGCCAACCGTCACAGTCTCACAATCGGCCACTTACGTACTTTCCGTTACTGCTGCCGACCTTAATAACAACCTAGTGTCAAATGGCGATTTTGAATCGGGCAACACGGGTTTCACCAGCGACTACGGCTACAGCCCGGGCAACCTGGTGCCAGAAGGCCTGTATGATGTATTGGACAATCCGCAAGACGACCATCCTGGTTTTGCCGCTTGTAATGACCATACTACTGGCGCTGGAAACATGATGGTGGTCAATGGGGCAGGCACCCCCAATGTGAATGTTTGGTGCCAAACGGTGTCCGTGAACCCCAATTCCCAATACGTGCTCTCCGCTTGGGTAACGTCGGTTGTCGCATCCTCACCAGCCCTTTTGCAATTCTCGATCAATGGCAGCACCGTCGGCCCCATTTTTAGTGCGCCCGGCTCCGTCTGCAATTGGCTGAACTATTTTCAGGCGTGGAACAGCGGTGCAAGTTCCAGCGCGACCATCTGTATTATCAACCAAAACACCCTGTTAAGTGGCAATGATTTTGCCCTTGACGACATTGTTTTTGCGCCAACTTGTATCGAGCGCGACACGGTGCAGGTATTTGTGGTAAACGTTACTGCGATGGCTGCCCCAACAATTGTCACCTTGCCTTGCGCTGGCGCAACCGCTACCCTCAGCGGCGCTGGCTCTAGTGTCGGTAATAATATTTCTTATCTCTGGGATACACCCAATGGCAATATTTTTAGTGGGGAAACAACCCTTAGCCCGGTGGTTGATGCGGCGGGCACGTACACTTTGACGGTTTCCTACATCGCCCCAGATGGCACCACTTGCACAAAAACGGCAACTGTCAACGTCATCCTAAGCCCTAACCCATTGGCAGCCTGGATAACGCCCCCTGCGCCATTGGGTTGTGGTTCTACGACTACAATCCTCATCGGTAACTCCTCCCAATCAGGCTTTTCGGTGTACGCCTGGGAAACCTTGGACGGGAACATTGTTTCTGGTGCAAATCTAAAGAACTGTGTTGTCAACCAGGTTGGCACCTATACCCTTACTGTTACCAATTCCAATACGGGCTGTACGGCAACGGCAGAAGTGCAGGTAATAGCAACAACCAACCCGCCCATTGCGAATGCCTTGGTTTCGGATACCCTTACTTGTTTTCAGGATACGGTAATGCTGACCTCAACAGGATCTTCGATAGGCAACAATATAACCTATAGCTGGACAACACTCAACGGCCACTTTATTGCAGGACAAAACACAGCCACAGCCCTCGCTGACTCCATTGGTACCTATGTGCTAAACGTAACAAATACTACGAATAACTGCATTTCCCGAGATACCATTAAGGTGATCGGAAACCTGGTACCGCCATACATGTTTTTACCGCCGCAACAACAAATCACCTGCACGGTAGATACCATTGCCATGATTGTTTTTTTATACCCCCCGCCTTTTGTGCTCATCAATTGGACGGCAAGCAATGGCGGGCATATCGTTAGCGGGCAATACACCCCCAACCCGCAAGTGGATTCATCGGGAAATTACAGTGTAACGGTACAAGACCCTTTAAACGGGTGTATTACTTATGGATCGGTCGCGGTGACTTCTAATGAAATTCAGCCTATTGCCAGCATTCTATCACCCGATGCCATCACCTGCCAATTACCCAGCATTTCCTTGTCAGGATCCGGATCCAGCACAGGCGCTCAGTTTGGGTACAATTGGCTGGCCTCCAATGGAGGCAACGTCGTTTCTGGAGATATGAGCCTAAACCCCGTCGTTAATGCAGCAGGCACCTATATCCTCAGTGTGTTGGATAGCTTAAACGGTTGCATCAGCAGTGACACCACTTCGGTTCTCGCCGATACCAACGTCGTCATTGTCATCGCCAATGCACCGGACACGCTGCGGTGTAACCAGCCAACCATTGTGCTCAACGCCAATGGATCAAGTAACAACCCAAATATAACCTACGCCTGGACAACCATAAACGGGAATATTATCAGTGGCGCAGGCACCCCCAACCCCTTGGTAAACCAAGCGGGCACCTACCAGTTGTTGCTAACCAATACCAGCAATGGCTGCAGTGGCACCGACCTCGCAGTAGCCCTTATCAATACTACACCGCCGCCAATTTCAATCAGTCCGCCACCACAATTAACCTGTACGAACCCTACGCTGACCTTAATGGCGACGAACAGCATTCCAGCCGGGAGTTTTGCCTACACTTGGACAACCTCCAACGGTGGCAATATTATTTCCGGCCAAAACGCGCTATCCCCCATCATCGATGCTCCGGGCGACTATACTCTTACTGCCACCAATAATATCAATGGCTGCACGGCTACCGCCACCACAACGGTGACCATAGCCGCTGGGGTTCCGCAGGCTACGAGCAGCGTTCCAGGCCCACTCACCTGCACCCAATTGGCCCAAACGCTGGATGGCACAGGCTCCTCCGTTGGCCCAACATATTCTTACCAGTGGACGGCAATCAACGGTGGTAATATTGTCGGTAGCAGCACGGGCATTTCCGCTGCGGCGAACACTACGGGGAGCTATATTTTAGCCGTAACCAACAACACCAACGGTTGCATCGCGTTCGATACGGTTGTCGTAAATCAAAACATCATGGCCCCACCTGCAGACGCGGGTTTGCCTGATACCATAACTTGTAGCATCATACAGGTATCCTTGTTGGCCAATGCACCCGGCGCTTTGTTGTTCAACTGGTCTAGCCCCAATGGCCTATTCAACAGCAGCACCAATGGCGCGCAAGCAGATGTTGGCGCTGCGGGCAACTACTTCCTGACGGTGACAGATCCGGCAAATGGTTGCAGCAGCATAGATTCCGTGCAAATATTTGAAAATAAAGTAGTGCCGGCATTGAGTTTGACGGCCCCGAACACGCTTACCTGCACCCTGATGAGCCAAAATATTCAGGTGCAAAACCAATCCACTCCTGGGAATTTTAGCTACAGTTGGGTCGCCAGCAATGGGGGCAATATTGTTTCGGGAAACAATAGCATCAGCCCAAACATCAATGCGCCTGGCAATTACATGCTGACAAGCACCAACCTCGCCAATGGTTGTACTTCTACCCTCAGCGCCACGGTTGTGCAGGACATTGCGGCACCAAACATTCAGCTTACAGCGCCCGGGCAAATTACCTGCACCAATCCCAGCCAAAGCATTCAGGCGCAAAACCAATCCCAGCCGGGAAATTTCAACTACAACTGGGTCGCGAGCAACGGCGGTAATATTGTTTCGGGAAACACCGGCCTAAGTCCAGCGGTGAATATGGGCGGCGATTACACCCTAACAACGACCAACCTCGGCAACGGCTGTAGCAGCACTATTAGCGCCAATGTGTTGCAAAACAACACGCCACCCAGCGCAACCGCAGGCAGCGATGCCACCCTTACCTGCAACCTGAACACACTCACCATCAACGGCGCTGGCAGCGGAGCCCCCAACCTAAGCTTTAACTGGACTGCCAGCAACGGCGGCAATATTGTGTCTGGCGGCACAACGCCCAGCCCCAGCATCAATGCGCCGGGTATGTACACCCTGACCGTTACCAACCCGGTCAACGGCTGCAGCGCTATGGATATCGTGGAGATTTTCAATGATGCCAGCGCTCCTAGCGCCAATGCAGGAACTGCCCCCATACTAACTTGTAGCCTTACCCAAACCATGTTGAATGCAACGGCTAGTACCGGCGCTAACTTTGCCTACAACTGGATCGCCAGCAACGGCGGCAACATATTCACTGGCCCAAATACGCTAACTCCCTCCATCGACAACCCCGGGGTGTACACCCTTTCGGTCACCAACACGGCAAACGGCTGCACCCGTACCAGCAGCATCACCGTATTGGAAAACATCGTTCCACCCATGGTAGATGCGGGAGCCAATGGCACATTAACCTGTATTATTGCCGACTTAAACTTGGCAGGAACCAGCAGCGGCGGAGCAGCCACTTACGCATGGCAAACAACTGGCGGCAACATCCTTTCGGGTGGCAATTCACTTACACCAACCATCAACCGAACGGGAACGTATACCCTGACCAGCACCCTGACTTCTAATGGCTGTAGCAACAGTGATAACGTGCTCGTTGGCATCGACACCATTTCACCAAGCCTCAGCATTCAGCAGCCCATGTTGTTGACTTGCGCGAACCAGACGACCAACCTTGGTGGTACCGTGCAGCAGCCGGGTGCGGGCAACTTTTCCGCAGCGTGGTCTACCGCGAATGGTACTATTCTTTCCGGCCAAAACAGCCTGAATGCAACGGTAAATGCGGCTGGAACCTATATCCTTACCATCACCAATACCCAGAATGGTTGTGATGCTGCCACGGCGATTCCGGTGTTTCAAAACATTGTTCCGCCCACCGCTATCACGGCGCCCGCAAACGACATTACTTGTTCCATGCAATCCATGGTGTTGAGCGGCAGTGGATCCACGAGTGGTAACGCCATTGTTTATAGCTGGACCAGCAGTCCTGGCGGGCAAATTCTAAGTGGTGGCAGCACGCTGCTGCCAACCGTGGGCAGCGCTGGCACGTACACCTTGCTGGTCACGAACAATAGCACAGGCTGTACGGCTTCGGCCACAACAAGCGTAGGCAGCAACACCGTTCCTCCCGCAGCGCTTATTGCAACGCCAGGCTTGCTGACTTGTGTACAGAATAACGTCACACTAAGCGGAACAGGCTCCAGTCAAGGGGCCAATTTCAGTCTATCTTGGATGAGCACCGGGGGGAATATTGTTTCCGGACAAAATACCCTGATGCCTGTGATTAATCAGCCGGGCACGTATACATTGACTTTGCAAAACAGCCAAAACGGCTGCACCGCCAGCACATCGGCAACCGTTACGCAAAGCATTGCCCCCCCCGGCGCCGAGGCTGGAACGGCCAATAACTTGCACTGCAACCAACCACAAATCACGCTGAACGGCAGTTCCCCAAGTCCTGGCACCATGTCGTACGCCTGGGCCAGCACCAATGGCAATATTGTCGGTGGCAGCGCTGCCCAAGCGAGTATTGTCGACGCGCCGGGCTTGTATACCCTCACGGTCACCAATCCCCAGAACGGCTGTACTTCCACCGACAACGTGAGCGTAAGCGCCATACCGCCGCCAAGCTTCGATCCGACACTGCTCCAACCCGATTGTCACAACCCGCTTGGAATGCTTGATTTTGGCGGTGTATCCGGCGGCACTGCACCTTTCCAGTATTCCACGGATGGCGGACAAACATTTAGCAATCAAAGCCTTGCTAGCAGTCTGTCGCCCAGCGCGTACACACTCGTGGTCAGCGATGCTTTCGGCTGCACGGCAATAGAAACCGTGACCGTAACCCAACCATTTTTACCCACACTCGACATTGCTACCATAGCGACGCTTGATATTGGAGACTCCATACAACTTCAGCCAATCACCAATATTTTGCCCGGCAATGTGGTGTCCTGGCAATGGTCGCCCGCTGCGGGCTTGTCGTGTAGCGATTGTGAGAATCCCTGGGCGAAACCGCTGAACAGTTCCTCGTACACGCTGGTGGTCACCGACAACAACGATTGTGAAGCAACGGCTAGGGTTCAGGTGCTTGTCAACCGTCGCCGCAACCTATACGCGCCCAATGTCTTCTCTCCCAACGATGACGGGGAAAACGACTATTTTATGCTTTTCGGAAAGGGCGTGCAGGAAATACAAAGCCTACAAATTTATGACCGCTGGGGTAGCCAATTGTTCATCGGAGAACACCTGGCCGCCAACGACGAGCAAGCAGGCTGGGATGGCCAGTATCGCGGTTCTGCGATGGCACCCGCCGTATTTGTATGGTGGGCTAAAGTAGTATTTGTGGATGGAGCGGTAGAAGTATTTTATGGGGATGTGACCTTGGTTGGGTTTGGGGGGCGTGTCGGCCCCCGCACCCAACCACAGGTTTAGAGGGGCCAAAACGAAACCACCCCAAAACACAACAAAAAAAAGGTGGCGATTTGTGGTTT
>JBBRWA010000062.1:0-24091 GCA_038246345.1 Chitinophagales bacterium | reverse complement strand
TTATGGTAAAGAAAAGGGAAAAGCGCGTGTTTGAGTTTGACCATTCCGTTAAAGAATGTAATGGTTTGTTTGTATTTAACTTTGTCGTCAAACTGTTGGTTCCAAATGATTGCATCCAACAGGTTTGTCGCTCTTTGGGCGAAGGCTCTGTTTTTTTCGACCTAAATCGGTGGACGGTGGCTTACTGTTATTTTTGCTCGTCTTGACCGTAGAAGACTTCAATACAAGGGCTTCCAACTCGGTAATCCGAGCCAAAGCCTGGGTAAGCAGGGTTGTTAATTGAGCATTTTCTGCTTTTAACGCTTGTATTTGATCTTGGTCTGTCATCTTAAGGCACAAAGTTGAAAAATTTACTCCAAATTTGCCGCTCCTGGGCATAGTAAGGCGGCTGGATAGTTACAAGGAAACACTTCGTTTACTTTTTGCTACGCTTCATTTAAAATTTGACACGTTTCATTGTGAAAAAAGCCGGGCTGTGCCATTCACGTTCTAAATTTGCCGTATGAGCCGGAAAGTCTGTCATATCCTTCTTGGGCTTGCCTGGCTGTTGATTCCAGGCAGCTTGTTTGGCCAGGGTCAGATGGCTACAGTCAGGTATTTTGATGAACGCGATGGCCTCAACTGTACCGCAATCAACGATATTCTACAGGACAGGTTTGGTTTTATTTGGCTGGGCACCGCAGAAGGGCTTGTTCGATACGACGGTTATACCTTCAAGGCTTTCCAGCATATTTCTGGCGACAGCACTTCGATTTATAGCAACCACGTGTTGAAAATAATAGAAGATTCAAAAGGAAATATTTGGGCAGGCCTCGCAAGAGGGGGGGTAAGTTGCTACAATCGAAGCACTGGTGTTTTCAAAAACTACCCATTTACTTTAGAACTTAAAAACAAAACGGCATCCATTGTAGGGGTGTTTTTTGACAAAGACGAGGAACTTTGGCTGGGTGTAGGGTTAAATGGGCTCGTGCACTTGGATAAAAAAACGGGCAATTTTCAGCGATTCGACGTCGTAACAGCTAAAACTGCACCTTATTTAGCATCAGAAATTTCACCATTTTACAATACTGTGTATAGCTTCTGGCAGGATGAAAAAAGTAAGATATGGTGCGCAACTACGGACGGCCTCTATTGCTTCGATCCCCAAACGGGCGTTTCTGAACCCATAATTACACCCGATTTAGATGCACCCGAAAAACTTAATAATCAAGCATATAGTATCCTACATGATGGCGATTTGTTCTGGATAGGCGGCTGGGCCAGCGGTGTGCGCTCCTTCAACCGCAAAACTGGTGCCTGGAAACAGTATTATTTTGAAAAAAAAATATCGGATATCACCAATATCGTCAATGAAATAGTGGCAAAAACCGAAGAAGAGCTGTGGATCATGACGCAAGAAAGAGGCATTGGTGTATTCAATAAAAAAACGGAACAGTTTTACTTTTTTGCTGACCACCCGGCGGAATTCCCGGAGTTGACAAAGATGGCCGTCGGGGATTTTTTTGCTGACAATCAGGGTAATTATTGGATGAGGAGCAACAATCGACTGGCACGAATCCAATTCAAAACCAAGGTTTTCCAATTTCATCCGGTCAAATCTACGGCACTAAACGATTGGGACAAACGCTCCATCTCCACGATTAATGAAGATTCAAATGGTCGTTATCTCGTAGTTGGGACGAATGATAGCCCTAGCTTATTAATGTTGGACAAAGCAACCGGCAAAACAACCGAGACGTATTTCAGCGCTAACTCAAGGGGTGTAGGCAAGCAGGTGATGGATGTGCTGGCTACTAGTGACGGAAAATTTTGGATACTAACCCGCCATGAAATTTACCAGTTCGACCCAATACAAATGCGCATCGAGAAAACCAAGCAGCCACCGATATACGACAGAGACAAAGCGTCGAACTACTACACGCAATTTGGCGAAGATCTGGAAGGAAAACTTTGGATGGGCACCTCTTTTTTAGGTGTGATACGGTTTGACCCAAAAACAGGTGCCTCTGAGCATTTTATGCCCGATGAGCAAAAACTTGGCACTATTGCATCCAATGTAGTAGGCATCATTGCCGTTGATGGCAAAGGAAGGGTTTGGTACGGGAGCCGCGACAAAACCGCTTATGGATATTTTAATGCTGCCAAACAACAATTTATTTACCTGGATAACAATGGCAACCGAACAAAAAACTTAGCCTCAATGCGGGTAAACAATTGTTTCACAGATCGTCTGGGTAACATGACCGTATGTACCGAAGAGGGGCTGTTGTATTTTGATTGTACAGGAGATACACCCCGAATGCTGAAAAAATACAGCATTAGCGATGGGCTACCTTCAGATTATGTCGTGTCCAGCACGCTAGACAAGCAGGGGAATATTTGGTGTACAACTGCCGCCGGGATAAGCAAAATAGATATAAAAACGGATAAAATAAGCTCCTTTGGAAAAGAAGACGGGATCGATTTTCCTTTGTTAGGCATTGTATCTGGAAGCGATGGTATGATGTATTTGAGTTCAGTAAAAGGCTATTATACTTTTGACCCAAATGCCTTGCGTAAAACAAGAAGCCAAGTTCCAATGGCGCTATGTTCCTTCAAAGTCGACGACAAGGAGTTGTACTTTGGCAGCGAGGTAATCCCAGGACAGCAACTCAATGTGCCCGCTGAAAGCAGGTTTTTTTCTTTTGAATTTGCCGCACTCGATTTCACAACACCAGAAGCCTTACAATACGAGTACCAACTGGAAAACTTTGACAATCAATGGGTAAAAGCTGGAACGCGCCGCTTTATAAACTACACCAACATTCCCGCCGGGCAGTATAATTTTAAAGTGAGGCTTGCTGGAACGGGTGATGACGAGGCCCTCTCAATCCCGATAAGTGTGCGCGTTTCCTTTTACAAAACAAAGTGGTTTTGGAGCTTGATCGGTGCAGGACTTATTGCTTTTACCATTTGGTTCTACCGCAACCGGCGTGACCACGAACGACAGTTGCAGGAATTGAAAGGCAAAACACAATTGCTGGAAAAAGAAAAAGCCGTGGTCATGTATGAAAGCCTCAAGCAGCAATTGAACCCACACTTCCTATTCAATTCGCTTACCTCCCTCAGCAGCCTCATCCAAATTGACCAAAAAGCAGCTGCTGGCTTTCTGGAAAATTTGAGCAAAAGCTATCGCTACATCTTGAAAAGCAGCGAACAGGAAACGGTGCCAATCTCGGAAGAGTTGAAGTTTACAGGAGCATTTGTAGTGCTTCAAAAAACGAGGTTTCGGGAAGGGCTTTTCGTGAACTTCAATGTTTCAGAGGAGTATTATTACCGAAAAATTGTCCCGGTTACGTTGCAAAACCTGATTGAGAATGCCATTAAACACAATATCATCGACGATGAAAGTCCCTTGGTTATTGAGGTTTTTGTAGCCGACGACTGCCTTGTAGTACGCAACAACCTCCAAAAAAAGAAATTCGTAGAAACCAGCAACCGCAAGGGACTTAATAACTTACAATCTTTTTACCGATACCTTTCTGATCGCAAGATTGACATTGCAGAAGATGAGGCATTTTTTACCGTCAAAATCCCCCTGATATGATACGTGCTGTTATCATCGAAGATGAAGGGCTCATTGCGCAGGAGCTGGAAAGCAAAATTGCTGCCGTTGCCGATGACATAAAAATTGTGCAAGTCCTGCCCAGCCTGAAAACGGCTAAAAAATGGTTTCTGCTAAATGCGGAGCCCGACCTGCTTTTTATGGATATCCAACTCGGCGACGGCGTCAGCTTTGAGATTTTTGAGCATTTCGAGCTTTCTTGCCCGGCTATTTTTACCACAGCATACGATGAATATGCCATCCGCGCTTTCAAGGTCAATGGGATCGACTACTTGTTGAAACCCATTGACAACGATGAGCTCAAAAATGCCATTGAAAAATACCGGCGGAAGAAACAAGAGGCGGCACCTTCACCGACCAATATGCAGGATTTGCTCAAAGCATTCCAACAGCCGTTCGCAGGCGGACAGGTGTACAAGGAAAAATTCATCGTGAGCGTGCGCAACAACTGGGTGCCGGTGAACACCAAAGACATCGCCTGCTTTATGCGCGACAACCTGAACTACCTCTTCACCTTCAATGGCGACCGCTATATGCTTGATTGGAACACCCTTGATGAAGTAGAGGAGTTGCTAGATCCGAAGGTTTTTTACCGCGCCAATCGACAGTTTATCGTGAATATTGATGCCATACAACAGGTAAAACCTCATGAAAACCAGAAGTTGACACTGCTGATGAAGTCTCCCGCCAAAACAGAAGTAGATGTGAGCCGGGAAAAAGCACCCGCTTTTAAAAAATGGTTTGACCGATGACACCTGCGCAAATAAAAATCGTAAAAAAGAACTGGCAGATTTTGCGGCGCATCAGCCCGGCGGTGGTCGCAGATGCTTTTTACAGCAAGTTGTTTCTCGACCACCCCGAGTTGCGGCGTATGTTCCCACTGGAAATGGAGGCGCAATATTCAAAGCTGATTGAGATGCTTTCTATGATGGTGGCAAGGCTGGAAAACACTGTAGATTTCAGCCTGGAAATGGCGGCAATGGGCAAGCGTCATGTTGGCTATGGGGTACAAGCAAAGCACTATGCCATGGTCGGAAGCGCCTTGCTTTGGACCTTGGAGCAAGGCTTGGGCGATGATTGGACGGAGGAAGCTGCGGAAGCTTGGAAAGCTTGTTATGGAGCGATAGAGAAGGGGATGACTGGGTAGATTTACCGCAGCATAAACCCTCCTGCATCACCAGTATTTTCTTCTTCCCTTGTAAATATCCTTGGCTATAGCTTCTTCATGTTGGTTACGCCTTTCAAGTATTTGCGGAAGTTCCTTTGCAAGGGTTTTCTGCACCTCAAGTGCCACCATCGCTTCGGCATCGAGTGCTATAGGCAGGTTATAGTCTCCCAACTCCGACCAACGTTCGCCGCAAATGGGAGTGAATGATGCATAGTTGTGCAATATTAAGCGCTCTTGTTAACAACCCAAATGCAAAAAAAAGCCTGCCCTGGAGTCCAGAGCAGGCTTTTTTAATATTACACTTGAAAAATACTCAACTCACGTTCAAGTGTTTAATAGAATAAAAGCAAATGGTACCAAAGCCAAACGCCAACATGGAGTGAAAAAGCACAAACGCTGTGTTGCCTGTAAATATTCCAACCACGACGGAACCAGCAAACACTAGCGCCAAAATGCCTTCTGCAATTGTTACCCAAGAGATTTTTTTGGCAACGTAGCTGGCTTTTGAGAATGACTTCTGCTCACCATTGATACCGTACTTAGGCGTCCGCACAAAAGCAGAAGCTTTGCCACGGTATCCCTCAATGACGGCTATCGCATTGTACAGCGACAAGCCCAAAGAGATAGGCAAGAAAGAGAGGAACAGTCCAAAAAAGCGCACTTTTTCCCAGGTCGTATGGGGAACGGTACGGTTGAGGGCAGCCGTGATGTTCGCTGTGTAGGAAATACCCGCAACAGAGAACAAGCCCAAAATCGAGAATGACAGGAAGTGGGTAGAAATGCCCAGTTCGCTAAAGGCAAACGCGAGCGGAATACTGCTGATGGCTGCAATAAATACCCAAAGGAATACGCCGTACGCCAACAGCTGGCTCGTAGCGTGCAGCTTCTGCACCATGTTCAATTTGTTGCCGCTTTCTTTCCAGATCAGGTGCAGGAGTTTGCGCGCATTTTGTGCGCCGCCTTTGTTCCAACGAAACTGTTGGCCTTTGAGGCCGTTCATTTCAACTGGAAGTTCGGCAGGGCTTTCCAATTTCTCCAGGTACTGGATTTTGTAGCCTAGTATCTGTGCGCGGAAGCTCAGGTCAAGGTCTTCTGTCAGGGTATCGCTTTGCCAGCCACCGGCTTCGTTGATGACTTTTTTGCGCCAAACACCGGCAGTGCCGTTAAATTGAAGCAATAGGTTGCCATAAGACCGGCCAGCTTGTTCTACCGTGAAGTGAACATTGAGCTGTAGGGCCTGCAACTTGGTCAACAGGCTGTAATCGGCGTTGATATGCTCCCAACGCGTTTGTACGATACCTACTTTTTCGTCCTCAAAGTACGGGATAGTCGTTTTGAGGAAGTCGGCACGTGGCGTAAAATCAGCGTCAAAAATGGCGATGTATTCGCCTTTGACCAAGGGCATGGCCTCTTGTAATGCACCCGCTTTGTATCCCTGGCGGTTTACACGGTGCACGTGAGAAATATCGAATCCCTGCGCGCGCAACGCAGCAACCTTTGCTGCTACTATGGAAACGGTTTCATCGGTGGAATCGTCCAGCACTTGTATCTCAAATTTATCTTTGGGATACTCCTGGGCAGCTACGTAGTCGATGATGCGCTCAGCCACGTACATTTCATTATACATAGGTATCTGCACCGTCACAAACGGTACATCTTCACTGATGATGTTGTATTGACGGTACTTTATATCCGGGTTGGCCTTGTGGTATTTTTTGTACAAATAAAGCAAATGAAACTGCAGTATACAATAGATTGTAACGGCGCTCATAGCGAGAAAATAAATCAACAGCATAAGGTAGCCAAAGTCTACAAATGCTTGATAATCAAATGCTTCAAAAAGAGAACGTAATCCGAACATAGAAAATGGATGTGAAAATGGTTTGTTTTAATGGTAATGGGTTTTATGTTGAGCGCCTAAGCGGCACCAAATTTGTTACAGATGGTTGTTGCTTATTTGCGCATTAATTCTTTGAAGATTGTAGCGAGGATAATTACACCTGCTTTAAAGGCTCCTTTCACGGTTCCAGAGACCTTGCTTTTTCCTAATGCTCGCTTGCGGTAACGCACTGGAACTTCTGTGCACGCTAATTTTTGCTTTGCAGCTTTTACCTGCATTTCAACCGTCCAGCCAAAATTCCGATCCTCCATCTCTAGCGCAAGCAGTTTGTCCCAGCGTATTGCCCGAAAAGGGCCCAAATCACTGAATTTATAACCGAAAAACAAGCGAATTAAAAATGGTGCCAACCAGTTTCCAAATCGCTGTGGGATTGTCATGGCCCCTGGCTCCATATTGCCCAGACGCCGAGATCCAATAACCATATCCATATTGTTATGGATAATGGGGCCCACTATTTGGGGGAGTTCTTCAGGGAAATCGGAATAATCCCCATCAAGGAACACAACTATCTCTGTTTGTTCAAACGCAGAAAGGCTTTTTAGGTAACTTATTCCTGCCAAACATGCGTTTCCGTATCCTCTTTCGTTTTGGGTCACAACGATAGCGCCATGAGCTCTTGCCACTTCCGCTGTCCGATCTGTTGATCCATTATCGCATACCACAATGTTTCGCACCCAATCTTTCGGGATGTCCTGAAGGACAGAAGGCAGCGAAGCTTCCTCGTTCCATGCCGGAATCAACACGTCAATTACCCAAGGCCTGGAGCGCATTTTTTCAAGCAACAAATTGATTTTCAATGAAATGATCCTTGTTAAGGTCGCAGATTCTAAAAAGGCGCTAATTCATTGCCGACTTAAATAATCCAGCTTTCTTAAGCGTTGCAAAAGTAAAGAAAATCGTTAAGAAAAAGTTAAAAATAATGTAAAATACCAAGTTAAAGTTTTGTAAAAGGCCATTTTTGAGCTTTAAATGGCATTTTGAGGGTACTGAAAGCGTGTTTAATTTTGCGCTAAAGCGGCAAACAAGGCGCTGGCCTTCACCAAACACTCTTCATACTCCTCCTCAGGGATGGAATCATATACGATGGCACCACCTACCTGAAAGGAAATGTACTTCCTGCTCTCATTGTATAAAATACTTCGGATCAGCACATTGAAGTCAAAGTTCCCTGCGGGTTCGAAATAGCCCAAAGCGCCAGCGTATAGGCCGCGGCGGCTGTATTCATATTGTTCTATAAGCTCCATCGCCATTACTTTGGGGGCTCCTGTCATGCTGCCTGGAGGAAAAGCATATCGCAAGGCATCAATGGCATTTAGCCTTGGCAATAGTTCGCCAGATACCGTAGAAATCATTTGGTGCACCGTTTCAAAGGTGTGGATGCCGAATAATTCTTCCACGATTACGGTACCAGGCTTGCAACTCCGGGCTAAATCATTGCGTACCAAATCAACAATCATCACATTTTCGGCGCGGTCCTTTTCACTGGCGGCCAATTCCGCACGCATGGCTTCATCGTTTCCTGGCAAGCGCTTGCGGGTGCCTTTTATGGGCTGGGAAATCAATTTTTGACCCTCTTTCTTCAAAAAACGCTCGGGGCTTGCAGAAAGCAGGTAGCGGTCATGCCAGCGGAAAAAGGCGGCCAGCGGGGCTTTAGAAAGGTTGTTCAGGCGTTTCCAAACGGATAAAGGGTCGATTGAGGCATTTTCTGCATAAAACTCCTGGCAAAGATTCATTTCATACAAATCACCTTCGATGATGTGCTGCCGTATGGCTTCCACCGTTTCCAGGTACTTGGCTTTAGAAATGCGCGGCAGTAGGTTGGGCGCGGCAGTATTTGCCTTTTGAGTGGGTCTTTGGGCGGCCTGTATCGCATCAAACACCGCCGTTGGGGATAAATTTCGGGTTTGGATTTCCAGGAGACTATCCCGCAGAATGACTACTGTTTCTGGCTGAAAAAATACCAAATCTGGAAACATTACACCATCTAAATTTCTGGAATTCAACGCTTCCACCTCATTTTTCAAGTCATAGCCAAATCCGCCAAAAAGCCAATCCTGTTCCGCCTCTTGCAATCTTTTCAGCGATTCAAACGCGGTGCCAGCGGGTAGTTCCAGCGTTTTTGCAGCTCCGACACCCAGCAACATATTCCAAGGGCTATCTCCGGACGATCGCTGCTGTGCGTTGTTGTCGAGGCACATATATATAGTGTGCTCCGCTGCCCAGTGGAGCAGTTGTGTTTTCCAAAAGGCGGAGTTTTGGATAGAGAAGGAGTCGATGTGTCGCATGGCGTGGGCCCCCTGCCCTGCCTGGGAGGGGGGAGGCATTCCGCTTCGCTTGGATGGCTCGGCACCTCAGGGAGTGCTCGAATGCTCTTGGCAAAAGTTGTTTGGCATCGCAACCAAGCCAACCAAATCCTTTCACCAAGATGGTGCAAATCCACAATCGAAGCTCAATGCCTCCCCCCCTCTCAGGGGGGTCAGGGGGGGGTACAAAAATCCCGGATGCTTCACTATCGAAACACCCGGGACACAAAGTTATAGCTTAAAGGCGGATTACTGCAACACAACTTCTCGCTCCGACATTAATTTGCGGATGTTGATCAGCGCATAACGCATGCGGCCGAGGGCAGTATTGATGCTAACGCGGGTAAGCGAAGCAATTTCTTTGAAACTCATATCGGCATAGTGCCGGAGAATGACCACCTCGCGCTGCTCTGGAGGCAGGGAGTCTACGAGTCGGCGGATGTGGTTGTGGGTTTCTGAGCGCATCATAAGGGAGTCGGCACCGTCATTGCCTACACGAAGAATGTCGAAAATGTCGAAATCTTCGGAAGGGTTGATGTGCGCACGACGCTTGTTGCGGCGGTGATAATCCACACACATATTGTACGAAATACGCATGGCCCACTGCACAAACTTGCCTTCGTGGTTGTACTTGCCCTTGCGGAGCGTATCAATAATTTTAATAAAAACCTCTTGGAAAATGTCTTCCGCTAGCGCGCGGTCTTTGACAAAGAGGTAGATAGAGGTGTAGATTTTAGCCTTATAGCGTGAGAGAAGTGTCTCGAAGGCTTGTTCGTCACCATCAACGTAGCGGTTGATCAGTTCCTGATCATGAATCATCGGCATAACTTGCATGAGCAATAGTGGTTTTGCTGTTAACCAGTTAAATTAAAAGCAGAATTTAATTGGTGTGTACAAGTTGATATCGATAAGCAGTACGTTAATTTACGTGAGAAAAATTGTGTGTTGTCGTTTAACTCTGCCAAAAGTATGGCAATATTGTGTCGGAGCCAAATTTTTTTTCCGGTTTTAACATTTTTTTTACCTTAAGTCAGGCAACCTCTTAAAATTTAAACCATAATTGTGCCAATAAAGGTACTTTTGCATTCTTATTCACCAATTGCGCACAACGCTTCATTCACTTTCCCGTCAAACACAATTGCCAAAAATCGCCCAGCCCGGGAAAAACAGCCGGGCATCGTGCCGCAAAAGCGACAAACCTGAAGCAATAGCGACGCTGGCATTCTACACATGGAAATAATTATAGTAGTCCTCCTCATTATTGTGCACGGCTTGCTTGTGCTGGGTGAAATTGCATTGCTCACCGCTAAACGATCGCGATTAGAAAGCGAAAAACTGAAAGGCAACCGTAATGCTGTAATCGCCTTAAACCTGCTCGACAACATCAACCAATACCTTTCTGCCATGCAGATAGGCATCACCCTCATTAGTATTGTGGAAGGCGCCTATGCTGGTGTGGCCATCGGACACCAATTAGAACCACTGATTTCAATGGTGCCTGCTTTCCAGCCATACGCCGAGCAGATATCCCTGACCGTGGTGGTCTCTATCATTACTTACTTTTCCCTAATTGTTGGGGAATTGGCACCCAAATACATCGCCATCCAGTATGCAGAGGCATTAGCCCTCACCTGCGCGCCAGCGATGAATTTTATCACTAAAATTACGGGCCCCATCTCCTCTTTCCTGAGCTGGAGCACCAAAATGTTCATGCGCATGTTGTTCATCAAGCCCAATGACCAGCAGAGTATTTCAGAGGATGAAATCAAGCTGATGGTCAAAATGGCCAACCAGCAAGGCGTGATTGAACAGAAAGAAAGCGAGTTTATTCAGAACATCCTGCGCTTTGCCGACCGTGATGCCTATACTATCATGACGCACCGCAATTCCGTAGAATGGATTAATTTAAGTGCGCCAGAAGCGGAGGCTGAACGCAAAATCTATGAAAGTGGTTTCACCAAATTTTTGGTTTGCGATGACTCCATTGAAAATATTGTCGGTGTGGTGAAACTGCGCGATTATGTGGACAAAAAATCGAGCCCAGACTTCAAACTCCGCGACATACTGACACAACCTCTGTATATCCCGGAAACCATGAACGCGCTCAAAATCCTGGAGCGTTTTCGGAAAGAACGCAATTACTTTGCCGTGGTGGTCGACGAATATGGCTCTACAGAAGGCATTATTACCCTCCACGACCTTACAGAAAATATTTTTGGCACCCTGCCTGATCTCGATGATTTGGAAGACCCCGATATTGTGACCCGAGAAGATGGCAGTTTGCTGGTCGATGGTATGATTCCCATCGACGAATTGCGCGAGACCATCAGCCTCAAAGAATTTGACTTTGAAGACACAGACTATTCCACATTGGCTGGATTTATATTGTACAAACTGAGTGAAATACCGACAGAAGGTGATTATCTCAACGCAGAGGGATACCGCTTTGAAATCATGGACATGGACAAAAGCAAGATTGACAAAGTATTGATTACGAAACTTCCCGAGCCTGAAGATGGCGCTGGTGAATAAAATATTTTATCCCATGTGGCTACCCATACCCTCAAATTCAGATTTCTCTATTCACAATCTCCCTTTCGGCATTTTTAAACCACAAGGCAGTGATATGGCCCGGGCTGGCATTGCCATTGGCGATCATGTCGTCGATCTGGCAGCAGCAGCGGCAGCAGGGCTTTTTGGCAAACGCCGTTTTTTCAAAAAAATATTTGAACAAACGACCCTCAACGACTTCATTGCGCTCGGCAAACCTGTGACAAACCGCGTACGCCGGAAAGTGCGGGAGTGGCTGGAACTATCCAATAAACCTGACAGTGCCGCTCAATTGCTGCACGACCGCCGCCGCGCGACCATGTTGATGCCCATTCGCGTACCGAACTACACCGATTTTTACAGCAGCATCGAACATGCCACCAACGTGGGTAAAATGTTTCGCCCCGACAACCCCCTGCTGCCCAACTGGCGCTGGTTGCCCGTGGGGTACCACGGCCGCGCTTCCTCGATTGTTGTGAGCGGTACGCCCATCAAGCGCCCCAGCGGACAGATTTTGCCGCCTGGCGTAACCGATACGCCTATTTATGCCGCCTCACGCCAATTGGATTTTGAATTGGAAATGGCCTTCGTTATCGGCAAAGAAAATCCAATGGGCACGCCGATCCCCGTGGACAAAGCAGAGGAATATATCTTCGGACTTTTATTGTTCAACGACTGGAGCGCCCGCGACATCCAGCGTTGGGAATACGTGCCGCTCGGCCCTTTTTTGGGCAAGAACTTTGGCTCCAGTATCTCGCCTTGGATTGTCCCGCTCGAAGCCCTGAAGCCTTTCCGGGTGAAAGGCCCCAAACAAAACCCGGCCCCGCTGGAATACCTCAAAGGCCGCGGCGCGCAGAATTGCGATATTGCACTGGAAGTTACTATTTCTACACAAAAAAGTAACACGGAAACGGTTGTTTCGCGTTCCAATAGCAAGTATCTTTACTGGTCGATGGCACAGCAACTCGCACACCATACCGTGAATGGCTGCAACGTGCAGGTTGGCGACCTCATGGCCTCCGGTACCATCAGCGGCCATAATCCGGATTCTTACGGTTCATTATTAGAAATTTCCTGGGGTGGTAAAAATCCCCTCACCCTCACAGACGGCAGTAAACGCACTTTTCTGGAAGATGGCGATACGCTGACGATTCGTGGCTGGGCTGGGAAGGACGGCGAGCGGGTTGGTTTTGGGGAGGTGACGGGGAAGGTGGTTTGAGGTGCTGGTTAGGCTAGGGGTTGGGTGTGTACGGCATGAGGTATAGCCTCGCGTCAGCGTGGGCTTACAGAGGTAGAACATGGCGCTAGTTAGGTTCATATACCTGTTACCACAATCCTAATAAGCAATTATTACAAATTTTATTTATGAAAAAACATTGGGTTACATTAGGAGTATTGATATTTTCCTCTGTTTTGCTAAATGCCCAAATAGCAACATGGAATAGTATATCCGGTACAGGTTCAACGGGCGTGACTGCTGGAACTGCAATTAAAGGGGCTGGCATTACCAATGCTGCGGGGATTTGCCCAAATAATGTATTAACAAACAATGCATTTTTTGATGCTAGTGATTTAGGTGGAGAAGCTGAAGCCGTTTCCCAAAACGAGTACATTGAATTTCCGATTACTGCTCAAGTCGGATATTCCGTTACAGTCACATCAGTGTCTTTTACCTCAAGGCATTCGCCAACTGGTGTAATAACTATTGCAGTATATAATGGTAGTTCTACCAATCTTGGTACAAATAGCCAACCAACAGCGGACGTTTGCGAACCTTTTACGATTGACATTACAGATGTTGAGATAAGCTCAGGGACAACGTTGTTGTTTCGGTTTTACGGCTGGGGTGCGACAAATTCTGGTGGAAACTTAAGACTAGCTGGCATGAGCTTTTTTGGTTCTGCGGTATTACCTATTACTTTGGCAAAATTCGAAGCAACAATAAGTTCCTCAAATACATTCCTCTCCTTCTCAACCTCCACTGAACGCTCCAACGCCTTCTTCTCCATCGAACGCTCCCCAGACAGCTACCGCTTCACCGAAATAGGCCAAGTCCAAGGCGCTGGCGACTCCAACACCCCACAGGATTACAGCTTCACAGATACCCGCCCACACTCCGGAAAAAACTACTACCGCCTCAAGCAAGTAGATTTTGACGGCAAATACACCTACAGCAAAGTGGTGTCGGTCAACTTTGGCAAAACAGGCGGTCTCTTACTGTCGCCCATGCCGACCAGCAATGAACTGAACGTGACGCTCGACAAACCCATCGTAGAAGATGGCCAGTGGCAGGTGCTCGACATAAGTGGTCGTGTGCTGCGCACCGGTATGTTCCCGGCAGAGACAACGGATTATCAACTGAATGCAGCTGACTTGCCCGTGGGAAGCTTTGTGTTCCGGCTGGTGGCCGGGCAGGAAGTGCTGGTGAAGAAATTCTGGAAAGGCTAGTGCGCGCCAGTCACTTGACGCAGTACTAATCCGCCCGCGTCACATTCGACACCCAGTCAAATTTCCGCAGTTCCAAAATTGCGTGCTGCAACTGGTTGGTATTGATCACGATAAGCCCAAGCCGGCCTTCAAAATAACCGCCTTCACCGGAGATTTCAAAAGAGCGTATGTTGATGCCCAGGTCGTAGATGCGGTTGGTCAATTGCTGGATCACACCAGGCCCGGTATCAATGCCGGTGACTATGATCTTGCTTAGGAAGTCTGACTTGGAGGTATTACCCCAGGTGGCACTCAGGATGCGGTGGCCGTATTGCGCCAGCAGGTTGTTGGCATTTGGGCAATCGGAGCGGTGGATTTTTACACCGCCTTGTACCAGCACAAATCCAAATATCTTATCGCCCTGCACGGGGTTGCAACAATTCGCCATGGAGTGTTGATAGTAGCTGCCCGGCTCGTCATTGATGATGACTTCTGTGCTAACTTCTGACTTGTTTTTCTTTAGGTTGATGGGAGTGGCTAGGCCAACTTTGGGCTTTGCAACCTCTTTTTCAACGAGAAATAAACCATCTGCACGGAAATTCTTGTTGATTTTTTTCAGGTCTACCTGCTCGCGGTAGATGGCGCTGAGAAACTCGAGCCGATCATGATAGTCGTACCATTTCACCAACATGTCGCAATTTTCCTCAACAGGCACTTTAAATGCGTTGAGTTTGCGCTCCAGGATCTCTTTCCCGTAAGCTGCCTGTATACGTTTTTCCTCTTTGAGCGCGGAGCGGATACGGTTTTTTGCCTTTGACGTAACAACGTGTTGCAGCCAGTCTTCACTGGGCTTTTGGCTTTTATCGGTAATGATTTCTATTTGATCGCCATCCTGCAGCTTATAGTGGATGGACAACACCCGGTTGTTGATGCGCACCGCTCGACAGGTGCAGCCAATATCGGAGTGGATGCTAAAAGCGAAGTCGAGGGCAGTGGCGCCATCCGGCATGGTTTTCATTTCACCTTTGGGCGTAAATACGTGGACTTCCTCGGTAAACAACTCGCTGCGGATATCGGCGAGCAGTTCAATCGCGTTTCCGGAAGAGGTCTCTATGGTTTCCCGAACACGGGTGAGCCATTTTTCATAAACATCGGGGTCACCCTTTTTACCACTAGCCTTATATTTCCAGTGGGCAGCAAAACCGCGCTCGGCGATTTCATTCATGCGCTCGCTGCGGATTTGCACTTCTACAAATTTGTTGTCAAGCCCCATTACGGTTGTTTGCAGGGATTCGTAGCCGTTCGATTTGGGGGAAGTGATCCAGTCGCGCAAGCGCTCGGTGACGGGCTGGAAATGATCGGTGATGTAGGAATAGACATCCCAGGCCCGGCGTTTTTCCAGCTCTTTTGGCACATCAATAATGACCCTTACGGCAAACAGGTCGTATATGTTTTCAAAAGAGACGTTTTTGTTGGTTATTTTCTTCCAAATAGAATGGATAGATTTGGGCCTGCCGGTGATGCGGAAAGGGAAATCGAGGTCTTTAAAAATCTCATGGAGCCGCTCAATAAACTTGTCGATATACTCGCCCCTGATCTTGAGTTTTTCTTCCAGTTTTCGGGCGATATCTTTGTATTCCTCCGGGTGTTCAATTTTGAAACAGATGTCGTCGAGCTCCGTCTTGATTTTGTGCAGGCCGAGTCGATGCGCCACCGGGGCATAAATAAAGGAAGTTTCAGCCGCGATTTTTTTCTGTTTATGCTCTGGCATACTTTTGATGGTACGCATGTTGTGCAGTCGGTCGGCCATTTTAATAAGCACCACCCGGACATCGGAGAGCATGGTACGCAGTACTTTGCCGAGGTTTTCGGCTTGGGGGCTTTCTGTTTCGTGCAGTCCGTCGAGCTTCGTGAGGCCGTCAACGATGAGTGCCACCCGGTCGCCAAATTGTTCGTGGATGTCTTTGAGGCTCACGCTGGTATCCTCCACCACATCGTGCAAAAGGGCACAAACAGCTGCCGTAGGACCGAGGCCGATTTCTTCCACGCAGATGCGGGCCACTTCGATGGGGTGCAGGATGTATGGCTCCCCTGATTTGCGCCGTTGTTCTTTATGGGCTTCCACAGCCAGATCAAAAGCGGCGCGCAGGTTTTTTTTATCCTCCACGTTGAGTTTCGTTTTGAAACAATGCAGCAGGTCGCGGTAGGCCTGGAGAATAAGTTGGCGCTCGGATTCATCGTCCGTCATCACAGAATTCTTCGTCTTCATATCTGTATCCAAATGCATGAGCGCTTAAAAAGTTTCCACAAAAATAATGCAAAATTTTTGCTCAAAGCGCTTGTAAAAGGTTCCTTCAATTTATTTCTACACATTCTAGGTTTGTTATCCCATAAATGCGTACTTTTGCGATCCTTTTTGAAATGTCATGCGGTTTTATCCGAAAATGGCATATTTTACAGTAATGCGGGCGTGGCGAAATTGGTAGACGTACCAGACTTAGGATCTGGCGCCGCGAGGCATGGGGGTTCGAGTCCCTCCGCCCGCACACCCTTTACAACAACAACCAAATCACCGGTTTAGAACGGTGTCAATAGGAAAGTCCTTTTGACACCGTTCTTCAATCGGCTCACCATCGAAATTTTCCACACATGCCCACCGTTGTCCGACAAGACATAGACAACAGTTCTGCCATCCTGACCGTTACTGTTACCCGTGAAGAACTGAAACCCAAGCTCGATGCCGAACTCAAGAAGTTTCGCAAACGCGCGCCTGTAAAAGGCTTTCGCCCCGGCCAAGTTCCCCTGGATTACGTTAAAAAGCTTTACGGCGCGTCCATTTTTGGCGACACCTTAAATGATTTGCTTTCCGAAGAACTGTACGGCTACCTACGCGCAACCAAATTGGATGTCCTTGGCCAGCCGCTTCCAACAGAAGATCAAGAAAAGTTCGCGTTTAAAATCAGCGACCCTGATCCGGAGTATTCCGTGAAATATGAAGTGGGCCTGGTTCCCGCTTTTGAAATCCAGGGCCTCGACAAAAAAACGGTGTACGAGCGCTATACTATTTCCAATCTGGCTGATTTGGCTGAAGAAGACCTGCAGTACGCCCGCAAGCGCATGGGCAACCGCGAGGAGATCGAAGATTCCATCCTGGAAAACGACATGGTAAAGATGGCCGCTGTTGAACTTGATGGCGACAAGCCCAAACTATATGGACTGGAGGTTGAAATTACCGTATTGGTAAAAACCATCGCCGACGAAGCTGTGCGCAACCAGCTCCTGACCTTAAAAAAAGGTGATACGCTACAATTTAATGCCCGTACGCTGGAAAACCACCCAAAAGATGCGGCATATCGCAAATTTATCCTCAAGCTAGAGGCAGACGATGACAGGGAAGTTGGTGAAATGTTTGAAGGCAAAATCGAAGAAGTAGTCCGGGTAGAAGATGCCGAACTGAATGAAGAATTTTTCAAGGGCTACTTTGGAAAGGATACCATCACCACCAGGGAAGCGGCCATTGAAGAGCTTATAAAAGGTATTGAAAACTTTTACAACATCCGAGCCAATGCTTTGCTGATGCGCTCGTTTCAAGAGCGTTTGTTGGAAATCAACAAGATTGAGCTCCCAGATACTTTCCTGAAGCGTTGGTTGAAGTACACCAATGAAGGGAAACTGACGGAGTCGGCTATTGAAAATGAATACCCTGCATTTGCAGACAACCTGCGTTGGACCATCCTTCGGGATGATATCAAAGCTAAATTTAGCATCGAAGTAACGGAAGAAGCCTTGAAAGCCGCATTCGCGGATAAAGTGCGCGGCTACTTTGGCGGCAACCAAGACATTCCTGACTATCTAATTGAGAGCAGCGTGGAGCGCTTGATGGCAGACGAAAAAAATGTAGAAAGCACCCGCCGTGATTTGGAAATCGACAAAATATTTGAAGCCATTCGTTCGCAGGTGACGGTCATAGACAACCCAATTGCCTCGAAGGAGTTTCACAAAATCATTGAAGTAGTGAACGCCAAAGCAGAAGCAGAGCAAGCGGAAGATTCTTCGCTGCGCGACGCGATGGAGGAATAGTTTCGGAACAACTAACAACATTTTGGTGTTTAACCTGCCTCAAAAGAAATTTACTTATGTTCGACAAAAACGAGTTTCAAAAATTTGCTACCCAGCACTTGGGCATGAGCAGCATGCACCTGGAAAAATACATTGCTGCCACGACACCTGGTATTCCTAATATTCAAGCTTTTACCCCTGCGGTAATTGAAGAGCGGCCCATGCATGCACAGGCCATCGACGTTTTCAGCCGTTTGATGATGGATCGTATCATTTTCCTAGGGTTGCCAGTGGATTCTTACGTTTCCAATGTTATTCAGGCGCAGTTGCTGTTTATGGAATCCACAGACCCCAAGCGTGACGTGCAGATTTTCATCAACAGCCCCGGCGGTTCCGTGATCGACGGTCTTGGTATTTACGACACCATGCAATACGTGGCACCAGATATTGCGACCATTTGCACCGGTTTGGCTGCGAGTATGGGGGCAGTATTACTCGCTGCGGGCGCAAAAGGCAAGCGCAGCTGCTTGAAACACAGCCAAATCATGTTGCACCAACCAAGCGGCGGCGCCAATGGCCAGGTTTCAGACATCGAAATATCCTACAAGCTCATCAAAAAGATGCAGAAGTCGCTGTACGACATCCTGGCGGTGCATACTGGCCAAACCTACGAAAAAGTGGAGGCTGATTGCGATCGCGACAACTGGCTGAATGGCGAAGAAGCAAAAGCTTATGGCCTGATTGACGAAGTTTTGGATCGTACCCAACCAAAGAAATAATTCAAATCCATGATAAAACGCGGTAAAGCTCCCCAGCATCAATGCTCCTTTTGTGGTCGTGGTGAAGAAGATGTCATGATTTTGGTCTCCGGTATGGATGGTCAGATTTGTGAAGCTTGTACGGAAAAAGCACAAGAAATCATCGATCAGGAATTGCGCAAAGCTGGTGTGGATCCGCAACGTGGAGAAACGGCTGCTGCTGGCTCTGAAAGCAGTAAGTATAGCGGCCCATTAAAGGTTTCGCCACCGCGTGAAATCAAAACTTTCCTGGATAAATACGTGATCGGGCAAGACGATGCCAAAAAAGTGCTTGCTGTGGCGGTGTACAACCACTACAAGCGTTTGCAACAAGAAGAGAAAGGCACAGTCAAAACCGACGACGATGTAGAGATTGAAAAGTCGAATGTGCTGTTTGTCGGACAAACTGGTACGGGCAAAACGCTGATGGCAAAAACCATCGCCAAATTGCTCAATGTGCCATTTGCCATCGTGGACGCGACTGTTTTCACCGAAGCAGGCTATGTGGGGGAAGACGTGGAAAGTATCCTGTCGCGCCTCCTTCAAGTATGTGATTACGACGAAAAAGCAGCCGAGCGCGGGATTGTTTACATCGATGAAATTGACAAGATTGCCCGCAAACAGGACAATCCTTCCATTACCCGCGACGTATCGGGCGAAGGTGTGCAGCAGGGCATGTTGAAAATGCTCGAAGGTGCCGAAGTGCTCGTACCACCCCAGGGCGGCCGCAAGCACCCGGAGCAAAAGCTCGTCAAAATCAACACCCACAACATCCTGTTTATTTGTGGTGGCGCTTTTGATGGCATTGAAAAAATCATCGCCCGCCGCGTGAATACCCAAGTGATTGGCTACAACAAAAAAGAATCGGACAAGATCGACAAGGACAACCTCCTGCAATATATCAGCCCACAAGACGTAAAAGCATTCGGCCTTATTCCAGAACTCGTGGGCCGTATGCCCGTGGTAGCGCACCTTGATCCCCTTGATATTGAATCCTTGCGCCGGATCCTCACCGAGCCGCGCAACGCATTGGTACGCCAATACGAAAAGATATTCGCCATGGAAGGTATCAAGCTCAAAATTGAACCCTCAGCCATCCAACTGATTGCCGAGAAAGCATTCGATTTCAAACTCGGTGCCCGCGGCTTGCGTTCCTTGTGTGAAACCATCCTGACTGATGCCATGTTTGAGCTCCCAGCCATTGATGAAGCAAAAGGCGACAAACGCACCTTGGTTATAGATGCCGATTACGTAAAGGAAAAGGTGGATGGGTCAAAGCTCGCCAAGCTCAGAGCCGCGTAACTTTCGTTGTTTGTTGTTCGTTGTTCGTTCGCGTTGCGCTTAGTTGTTCGTTGATAGTTGTTCGTTTCCGAGCGTTTGGTATCTGTTCGTAGTTTGTGATTGGCGTTCGTTCCGACTGACGCAAGTGAGCTAAACCTCCACTAAGGATGGATCTATTATGAAGAGGAATACAAAGGGCCAATTTCAATAGAAATCCCAAGCAAAAGCAAACGAACAACTAACAACAAACAACAAATATGATTTTTCAGCGGCTTATCTACTTGCTCCTGCGGATCGTTGTGTGGTTTGGCGTTTCTGTTTTTTACCGCCGGCGCATCATTGTAGGGCGTAAGCACCTCAGCTTTCAAGGCCCGGCCATTATAGTTGTCAACCATCCCAGCACCTTGATGGATGTGCTTAACTCCTGCTTACACATCCGCCAGGAGCCATTTTTCCTCGCCAATTACAGCCTTTTCAAACATCCTGTCAGCAACTGGATTCTCCGTAATTTTTTCTGCATCCCGGTGAAGCGCCGTGAAGACGTTGCTGAAGGTGAGGCACGGAATAACGACGCTGCATTCGAACAATCCTTTCTACATATTGAGAAAAAGGGTCTGTTGTTTATCGCGGCAGAAGGAGTGAGCTGGATGGAACGCTGGGTGCGGCCATTCAAAACAGGCGCGGCACGCATCGTTTTGGGCGCAGAAAGCCGAAACGATTGGAAACTGGGTGTGAAGGTTGTGCCTGTTGGTATGAGCTACAGCGCTCCCAATTTATTTCGCAGTGAAGTGATTGTAAACTATGGCGCACCTTTTACCGCTGAATCCTGGGCTTCGGCCAACGCAGAAAATCACGAAACAGCTGTAGAAGGATTTACCCATGAAATTCAGCAGCAGGTGCGCGCGCTCGTGCTGGATACCCGCGACGCGGATGGGCAGGTTTTCATGGAACAATTGGAAGTTTTGATGAAGGATAAGTTTCCAGGGACATCCGAGGAATATTTTGTTTTTCGAAAAAACCTGATCGAGCAAAACATTGATAATGAGGCACTTCGCTTGGCCGCCGCAGACTATTTTGCGGGGCTTGAATCGGCGGGCATTTCCGACGATGGGCTGGTAAAAGCGACGGCTCCATCTGCTCAAGCACAAACTTTCCGCAATGGAATGCTGCTGATCTTGGGCTTTCCTTTTTTCTTGCTGGGCTACGCCTTTTGGTGGCTGCCCTGTTTCCTGCCAGGGCTTTTGACCAAAAGAATGAAGCTCTACATCGGCTACGATAGCAATGTAAAAATGATGGCAGGCTTGTTTACGTTCCCGCTTGCATTGTGGGGTGCTTTCAAGTTGGCCAACCATTGTTTGGGTGCTGGGTACTGGGCTTGGGCTGTATTGCTTGGTCTCGTCTTGCTGGGCTTTTTTGCGGAGCAATATATGGATGTGGCCAAACAGCAGCAGCAGGTCAATAAGGCCAAGAGATTGCGGCAAAAAGACGCGACGTTGATTGCAGCCTTATTGGAGCGCCGAAAGCGCGTGTTTGCTCTATTACCGAGCTGATACGGCACGTGGTACAGCCACGCGCACGCATGGAACTGATTTGTTATCAAAGTGGTTCTTAGTGCGCCTGTCCAAGTTTTGGGCTGGAATAAAATTGTGACAAATGACACGAAAACTTGCTTCAATCAGGGAATGCACTGCCCTGATCCCAATTCCAGGTGCTGACGCTATTATAGCCGCCGCAATAGGGGGCTGGACTTGTGTGGTCAAAATCGGGGAAACTTCACCCGGAGAGAAGGGTGTTTATTTTGAAATTGACGCTTTTCTGCCCATCAATGACCCGCGTTTTGAATTCCTGAGAAAGTCGTCGTACAAGGTTATGGGCGATGTTGAGGGCTACCGACTGCGCACCGTTCGCTTGCGCAAACAGTTATCCCAAGGTCTTTTTTTGCCTTTGCGCTCCTTTCCCGAAATAGATCAGAAAGCCGAAGTTGGGACGGATGTAACGGAGCTTTTGGGTGTGATAAAATATGAGCCGCCTATTCCTGCCGATTTGAACGGTGTCATAAAAGGTGGTTTCCCGTATTTCATCCCAAAGACAGATGAAGAACGCGTCCAAAATTTGCTGGAAGAATACGCTGGCTGGCAAAAAACCAGCTTTGTCGTAACGGAGAAACTGGACGGAACCTCATTCACGGCCTATCATCGCAATGGGGAGTTTGGTATTTGTTCCAGAAACTGGGAAATGTTGCTCACAGAGAACAACACCTACTCCAAAATAGCACTTGAGTGCCAATTGGCTGAAAAGCTCGTTGGGCGCAACCTGGCGATACAAGGGGAAATTATCGGCGAAGGCATCCAAAGAAATAGCTATAAAATCAAGGGGCAAGCGCTGTATGTCTTCAATATTTTCGACATTGATCGGCAACGTCCCTTGTCTTTTGAGGGGATGTCCAATTTCTGTGCTGAAAAACAACTAAATTTGGTGCCTGTGGTGTCTTCAAACTTTCAATTACCTGCAATGCTTCCAGATTTGCTCGCGATGGCAGACGGGCCTTCACTGCTGAATGAGAAAGCATCCCGTGAAGGCTGGGTACTGCGAACAGAAGATCGCAGTATTTCTTTCAAGGCAATTTCGAATAGTTTTTTGATGAGTTATGAGTTATGAGTTATGAGTGGGCACGGCACCGGAGCTTTTGTTTGGATGGGGTTTTTCAGCACTTTATGTTTCGAGCCCAGGGCTCGAAATGATAAGCCTTGTGGAAAAATTAGCGCGTCATCACTGGCTCAGCCCAAGTAAGTTGCACAACTTTTGAGCTTTGTAATAGAAAATTAGGGATGAATTATCTTAATTTGGTGCTCCCCAAACATCCGCTGACCGCCAAACCGTGGAACAATTATCAAATTCCCTAATTATCAAATTAAAAAATATGCTTCAAGAGCTTCGCAACGACACCCCCGGCTGTGCCAAACGCAATCACCTCAACAACGCTGGCGCCAGTCTGCCACCTTCACCTGTGTTGCATGCCATGCAGCAATACCTCGAACTGGAAGCCAATATCGGCGGTTACGAAGCAGCTGACCTGATGCAGGCAGAATTGGAAGGGTTTTATAGCGCTATTGCGCAAATGCTTCATGCCAAGCCGCAGAACATTGCCTTCGCTGGTAGCGCCACAGATGCTTACGCACGGGTACTAAGTGCCATTCCCTGGAAAGCTGGCGACACCATCCTGACGACGGACAACGATTATGTTTCCAATCAAATCGCTTTTCTGGCGCTCCAAAAACGTTTTGGCGTAAAGCTGGTCCGCGCCCGCGACACGGCAAGCGGCGGGGTGGATGTAGATGATTTTGAACGATTAATGAAAAAACACCGGCCCAAACTCGCGGCGGTGACCCATGTGCCAACCAACAGCGGACTGGTGCAGCCCGTGGAAGCCATCGGGCGAATTTGCAAGAATACAGAAACGCTGTACTTGGTGGATGCCTGCCAATCAGCAGGGCAGATGCCGCTCGATGTGAACGCCATTGCTTGTGATTTTCTTTCGGCTACCATGCGCAAGTACATGCGCGGGCCACGTGGGGCAGGCTTTCTTTTTGCTTCCGATAAGGCGCTCGACAGCGGTCTTGAAATGCTGATACCGGATATGCGTAGCGCTGATTGGACGGGGCTGGATAGCTACCAAACCGCAGCCAGTGCCCGCCGTTTTGAGTATTGGGAGATGCCGCCAGCCCTGATTTTGGGCAGTAAAGTTGCGACAGAATATGCCCTAGAGCTAGGCTTGGAATGGATAGAAGAGCAGGTGCAGAACATTGCCACGGCTACCAGGGTAATACTGGGCCAATTGCCAGGGGTTCAGGTGCTTGACCAGGGAAACCAGCTTTGTGGCATCGTCACGGTTCACGCAAGTCATTGGGATTCAAGTACTATTTTGAAAAAATTGAGTCAGCATAACATCAACTGCCGTATTTCAAATTTGGGTTCTGCTCAGATAGATTTTCCCAGAAAAGG
>JBBRWA010000061.1:0-24585 GCA_038246345.1 Chitinophagales bacterium | reverse complement strand
GAAACCCTGAAACCTCCCTTATTTGATAACATGCACCTTCATCTTCACGTCTTTCTTCGGACGATCACCAGGTGCGGTTTCCGTAGCAGCGATTTTGTCGATAACATCAATGCCTTTAATGATATGGCCATACACGGTGTATTCGCGGTCGAGCTGGGGCGTACCACCGTGGGCGAGATACGCAGCGCGCTGCTCCGGCGTGTAGTGGAAGTTCCGCATGGTTTCCATCTGGTTGAGCGTGGCCTCGGTGACGGGGCTGCCTTGCACGATGTAGAACTGCGACCCGGATGATTTCTTCTCAGGATTACCCGTGCGGGCTGCCGCGATGGCACCTTTAGTGTGTACCAGCGAGTCGACAAATTCTGCGGGGATTTGGTAACTTGGTCCGCCCATGCCCAAAGCCTTGCCGGGAGCAGCGTTGCGCGAGTCAGGGTCGCCGCATTGAATCATAAAGCCATTGATGACACGGTGAAATAGCAGGTCGTTGTAATAGCCTTCCTCTGCAAGTTTGATGAAATTGTCGCGGTGTTTTGGCGTGCCGTTGGAAAGTTCGGCGGTCATGGTGCCGAATTCTGTTTCAAATTCTATGAGGCAACGCTCGGGAGCAGTAACTTGGATCATTTGCTTCGTTGTTTTTGTTTTTTTGCCTTTTTGGGCATTTAATACGACGGTATAATTACCAGATTGGGTGTAACGGTGTGTTGGATTGGCTTCGGTGGACGTGCCGCCATCGCCAAAGTCCCAGGCAAAAGACTCCGCCTTATACTTGGAAGTATTGGTAAATGAAACTTCAACGGGCGCTACCAATTTTTGTGTTGTTGGTACGGTGAAACTTACCTGAGCTTTAATCGCTGTGGCGCTGAGAAAAAAAGCCGCAAGAAGCGGGAACACAAAGCGTTTTTTCATAGAAATAATTAATTTTTGACGATTTGTTTTGTGAAGTTAACCCTAATCAGGGCACTACGTGTGTACATCCTGAACGTGTTTTAAACAGGATTGTTTTTTAGCGGCGCAAAGGTAAACATTCAGGTGCTACAAAATATAGTCCAGATGTGACTTCTGTAACAGCCTCATTCTGGCAGCCGGTTCAAGCCCGCTTTTGCTTTTCCGTGCAAGCTCCCGGCGTATTCCTCCGGGTTTATCGCCAGACATTTTTGATACCAATAGCGGGCGTTCTTGTAATCGGCGGCTTCTTCCTGCAGTATGCCGATTTGCAACGCGGCGTTGCAAGCAAAATACCAGGGCTGATTTTCGCCCAAGCGAATGGTGGTTTCATAATGGTGGTATGCTGCGTCAATTTTGCCCGATTTTTGGGCAATCCGCCCCATACGGTACTGGTACTCCAATTTGTTGCGCGGGTTCAAATCGTAGTCCGCACTGTTGTTTTTCAGCAAATCAAAAGCCCGGTTATAATAGCCGCCATCGAACAGCAGCCGTGCTTTGAGCAATCGCACATCGGGTATTTCCCCGGAATTGGCCTCGCGTAAAGCTACTTTATCGGGGTCGCTGCGGGCATTTCCTTGTTGTTTTACTTGCCATATATAATGGTAATACCCGGCAGTTTTCCCCTGAAGCAGCTGGTGCCAGGCCAGTTTTTGATATCCTTCTTTCAGCCCGTTCTCCCCTTTAAAGTTGGCGACAAAGCGGAGCAACGGCAGATCGGCATCGGCATCGAGGCGTTGCAATTGGGCAACTCCGAGCAAGTAATCGCAATAGTGAAATGGGTAGAACGCTGCGCCTTTTGGCACACCTGACAGTATGGAAATGGCCGCGTCGCAGTGGCCACTTTTAAGCGCAATATTGCCCATGACAAAAGCTGCAAGAGCATTGTCTTGGGGATTTAAACGACTGTACTTTAGGGTATTCCAAGCTTTTTCTGGCTGGTTATTCAGGTTCAATTGCAGTAGGCTATAGGCCATTAGCACCTCTTCTTGGAATAAAAATGTATTGTTTTCAGCATAGGCAAGCAAAGACTCCAGTTCAGCAATGCCCCCCCGAACGTCGCCCTGCATGCCGCCAAATAGCCGCACTGCCCAGCGGTAATCATCCGGAACATTGCCCACCAACACATGCAGAACGCCCAAGCTTTTATAATTGGCCATAAAATCTGGGAAGCGTTGCTGATTTTCTTGTAACAGTGCATATCCAATTTTGATATCGTTCAAACTGGAAAGGTAATGCCCAAACCTGGCATGCAGCACCGCCCATTGCAGCCGGATTTCGGCCTGGGTGTAGCGGTAGTAAGGGGAGCGCGGTTCGCCGCGGGACAATCGAGACAAACGCGCTTCCATATTTTTTGAAAGCCGAGAATAAGCCACCGCGTCGTCGTCAACACCAATGCGCAATACTTCCAGGGTGTTTTCTAGAAAAATCCGAATCAGGTTATCAGGTTCCTGTTTTTGCAGCCCATCCAATACCAGATAAGCCTCCTCAAAACGCAAACTGAAAATCTTTTGGTAAGCATCCGTGGCACGTGGAGAGAAATCGAAATATTTTTGGGCTGGAAGGGGTGTTCCGGACAGCCCGACAAAAATAAAACACAGTAATCTCTGATTCATTTTTGAAGGTTTATTGGCTCGAGCTCCATTACTGCACCCTGCCTTTTTTAAAATAAAACCGATACGACAACCACCCTGCCCGCAGACACATGAACGCAGCGTAGCAACGAGCGTTTTTTGGAACATTTCGAGGTTTTTTTTTGATTGACGAGTGGCGATTACATGATTGCCAATTGTTGAAGTAGGCGTTGCGTTGAGGCCTAGTTTTGAATCAAACGAAAAGCAGACAAATGAAATCGGCAATCAGCCCTTTCTTTTTAAACTACAAACACCAAGTTGGGAACAATTTCAATCTTACAAATCGAAGAAATCATCCACATTACCGCACAAATCGCGTATAAACTTCAAAAATCGTAAATCAGCACTCGTCAATCGTAAATCAAAAAACCCATCCCAAGAGCCACGCGGATTGTTGTGCAAACCGTCCACCGTCTACCGTCCACCTTCTACCGTAAGTCCCCCCTTCCAGCGCTTATCTGGTTCCAGCGTAATGAGCCCTTGTTTGTTGTTAAACGCATCGACGTTGCAAGTCATAGGTTCCAGTGCGATGCTTTCGCGATGGGGCGGGGTGAATACCTGGAAAAAAGGGAATTTGTTGGCGGGGGCTTTGACGGTAAGTTTGCGGCCATTGGCCGCGAGGGTGAGTGCTGGGCTGCCCGTGGTTTTGGAATTATGAAAACAAGCGTCGAGTACCGTATCGCCGACAGATTTTTGACTTGAAAAATCAGCATAAATACTACGGCCACCAGTCGGGATCATATTGTCATTGATCACTACTTTTTCGCAGGGCGGCAATTTGAGGCTGTGCGCACCTGCGGCTTCGGCGAGGCGAAAATAGGGGTGCCAGCCAAATCCGAATGGCATGGCAGTATCGCCCATGTTGGTTACTTCCGTTTCCATGCGGAAGCGGCCGTCGTTGGATATGGTAAATTCGATTTCCAGAGAAAAAGGAAAAGGGTAATATTCCCGGCTCCCATCGTAATCATAATAGCAACGGATGCTGGCGCCGTCTTTTGCCAAAAAGCAGTATTCCACCTCAAAGGGCAGGTCGCGCACAAAGCCATGAATGGCATTGCCCGTGGCGGCATTGTTGATGGGGAATTGGTATTGTTTTCCCTGCCATTTGAACTTTCCATCTGCCAAACGGTTCGGGAAAGGGAACAGGATGCTGCTTTTCCCCCATTTGCCAGCCTCCAGCTCCTCTGGCGTGTCGTAGCCATCGAGTATTTCGTTGCCACCAAAACGGATATTTAGCACATTGGCACCGCGCCCAGGCACGATACTGAACCCATTGCCCGTTTTGCTGTGCATAAATTCATAGCGGGTATAGGAACCAAAAGAAGATTGACGGAGTTCGTACATCACGCAAATGTAATTCAAAATAGGTTTCCGGTTTCAGGTTTCAAGGTTTCAGGTTGGCAAGGTTTCCGGTTTCCGGTTTCAAGGTTTCAGGTTAAGGGTTCATAGGCTTGATCTATGTTATTAGGATAGCCAAGGAAAACAACCCTTAACCGGAAACCGTGAAACCTGAAACCCTTTTTTAAAGTACATTTGCAACCCTCTGACGTGAACAGCGGCCTAGTCACACACAACTTTTTCGATTATTTTACCAGAAAAACCAAGAGCAACGCCAACCTGAAACCTTGAAACCGGAAACCCTGAAACCTTGAAACCTGAAACCTGAAACCTTGAAACCTGAAACCCTGAAACTAAGAGCAGCGCCAACCTGAAACCTTGAAACCTGAAACCTCTCCTTATGGCTAAAGACAAGAAAAAACCCAAAGTAGCGATCACCAACCGCAAGGCCTCCCACGAATATTTCTTCGTGCATGAGTTCGATGCGGGCATCATGCTGACCGGCACGGAGGTGAAAAGTATCCGCAATGGCAATGCCAACTTGTCGGATGCCTACTGCGCGTTTGAAAAAGGGGAACTCTGGATTCGGAACCTCTATATTGCTGAATACGAATTCGGTACGGATGCCAACCACATGCCGCGCCGCCAGCGGAAGTTGCTGCTCCGCAAACCCGAACTGCGCAAACTGGAACGCGGCCTCAAAGAAAAAGGCGCTACCATCGTAGCCTACAAACTATTTCTCAGTGAACGTGGCTTTGTAAAACTAACGGTATGCCTAGCCCGCGGTAAAAAGACCTTCGACAAACGCGAGACAATCAAAGACCGGGAAAGCAAACGCGAGATTGACCGGGTAAACAAGCAATACAATGTTCGCTAAATTTTTCAGTAAAACGATGTCATTATTGGGTCACCCACTCCTTGTCCTGACCTACATATTGCTACTCATGCTGGCCATAAACCCCTACGCATTTGGGGTAAAGAGCCTTGGCGATCATCGGGGCGTACTGTTGCTGCTGTCGGTTTTTACCACCAGTTTTATGATTCCCGGACTGGGGGTGGCGCTGATGAAGCCCCTTGGCTTGATCCACAGCATGGAAATGCGCGACAAGCAGGAGCGGGTTGGTCCCTATATTATTTGCGGGATATTTTACTTGTGGTTGTTAAAAAATTTCATGGCAGGCACGGTGCCGACGCTGTACGCCAAGTTTGCGCTTGGTGCCACCATTGGCCTTTTCATCGCCTTTTTCGTCAATATTTTCAGCAAAATTAGCGCCCACGCCACCGGAATGGGCGGCTTAGCCTGCATGGTAATGGTACTCGCTTTTCAATGGCCGGGCATGTCGCTCAGCATCGGCGCGTTACAGCTGAGCCTCAATGTGGTGCTGGCCATGGTG
The DNA here is from genome assembly GCA_038246345.1 of Chitinophagales bacterium. Taxonomy (GTDB): domain Bacteria; phylum Bacteroidota; class Bacteroidia; order Chitinophagales; family Saprospiraceae; genus M3007. The sequence continues at coordinate 19,277 of JBBRWA010000061.1, read as the reverse complement.
GTCGTGCTGGCTGGTTTGGTGGGTGTTGCGCGCTTATTGCTGGAGGCACATACGCCGGTGGATTTGTGGCGGGGCTATGCGGCAGGGGTGGTGGCGGTATTGTTGGCGAATATAATTTTGTAGACCAAAAGTCAGCCCTTTCTTTTTTAAGAACAAACACCAAACGGGGAACAATTTCAATCTTCACAAATCGAAGAAATCAGCCACAGCACCGCACAACTCGCGTATAAACTTCAAAAATCTTACATCATCACTCGTCAATCGTCAATTAAAAAAAGCCAGCGAGATGTTTCAAAAAAAGCTCTAATCGCTACGCTGCGTCCATGCGTCTGCCCAATCGCAAAATCCACCCATTTGCCCACCATTGTCGAAACTTCAACCCGGCGAACACTATTTTTTCCCCAAATTTGTGCCTGCATTAATTTTCACTGCAAAACACGTCTTGTTTCCCAACCAGTTTTGCCCGATGTCAATATCAACATTTCCAGATAATGAAAAAACAAATTCTACTCTTCGCCCTTGCTTGTACTGTTTTGACAAGCGTTGGAGCGCAAAATGCCAAAAGCTTCTTCAAGGCCATTTCCCCAGAACAAGTCAGCATTGCGGAATCGGCCCAGCGAAATGCGTTTCCGAAAGCTTTTGATACCTACCAACTCGATTTTACCGCAGTGAAGTCCGTGCTGGCAACAGCGCCCAAGGAATTTACGGCTGCAGCCAGATCCAGCAAATGCGTGGTGTCCATTCCTATGGCCAATGGTGCCCAGGAGGAATTTGCCATCACTGAAATTGCGATGCTGGATGAAGCAGGTACCATCGAGTTCCCTGATATCCACACCTACTCCGGTATTTCAAAAGTGGATCCGCGCCGCTTCGTGCGGCTCAGTACCACCGCACGCGGCTTCCGCGCCATGGTGATGCAGCCCGATTACAGCGTGTCATTTGTAGAACCCTACGCCTGGGGACAAACGGAATTTTACATCGCCTACAACGGTCTGGATCTCCCAGACAATGGATTACGCCACCTGCGCACGGAAGTGTTGGAGAACGGTGACATCTGGTTTGGAGAAGACCAGACCCCCTATACCCCCGCTGCAGAATATCGTGGCGGTGAATTAGAGCCGGTGAAACTAAAAATTTACCGCCTGGCCGTTGGCGCTACGGGCGAGTTCACCCAAGACCATGGTGGTACCAAAGCACTGGCATTTGCTGCGATTACGGAGTACATCAATTACACGAGCTTTTTTTATGAGCGTGACCTTACGTTGAGGACGCAGTTGATTGCCGGCAGCCTGAATGCTGTTTTCGTGGACCCAAATACTGACCCTTATCCCGGCACTATTGTTCCAGGCTGGCTTACGGCAAATACGAGTGTGCTTAACACCTACACTAATGTCAATTCACATGATGTAGGCCACGTGGTGGCACGTTATATGGGTGGCGGCATTCTAGGACAAGGCGTGTTGGGTTGCGTTTGTCTCGCCAGCAAAGCTGGGGGCTGCTCTGCTGGCAATGGCAATGGCGATTATGGCCCGGGCTTCCTCGGCGTATTGGGCCAAGAGTTAGGCCACCAACTCAGTGGAGGTCATACCTGGAACCGCTGTGGCGGCGGTGGCGGACGCGATGGCCTGGTGGCGTATGAACCTGGAAGCGGCAGTACAATAATGTCTTATGCCGGTGCTTGCGGTTCTGACAATGTACAGGGATACGCTGATTTGTATTACCATGCTGGCAGTATTGGACAAATCAAACAGTTTTACACATTTGGCGGACTTTGTGGTTCTTATCAACAAACTACCAACCACGAACCTGTGATTACCCTTCCCTACCAAGACAATTTTTTCATCCCCATTTCCACACCTTTCGAATTGACCGGAACGGCCACTGACGTGGATGACGATACCTTGAGCTATTGCTGGGAAGAAATAGATGCAGGGCCAGAAACCCCGCTGGGCGATCCTCAGGGAAATGCCGCTATTTTCCGCACCCGCTCACCACAGCCCGTGCCCAACCGCTATTTTCCAAGGTTGGGTACCGTTATTGCAAACGGAAACGACATTACGGAGCAGTTACCGACCTACTCCCGCGACCTTACCTTCCGCTTGTCGGTGCGCGACAACCAGCCCAATGGCGGCGGCGTGGGCTTGGCAGACGTAGCCTTTAAAGCTTATGATGGTGCCGGGCCATTTAAGGTAAGCACACCCAATACCACGGCGACCATTTGGCGCGTCGGTGAATACGCAGAAGTGGCATGGGATGTGGCCAATACCAATGGGCCAACCGTCAATTGCCAAAGCGTAAATATCCGATTGAGCATAGATGGCGGCCAAACCTATCCCATCACGCTCGCATCGGGCGTTGCCAACAACGGCAGCTATTATGTACTGGTGCCCAACAACCTGGGCAGCAACATGCGTGTGCGTGTGGATGCAGCGGACAATATTTTCTACGATATTTCCAACGCCAACTTCAAGATTCAACAGCCCGTGCAGCCTTCCCTGACACTGGGCCTTGAAAACAGTGGCGGCACCATCTGCCTGCCCGACAACTACGTAACCGACATCTTCAGCGCAGGTGTTTTGGGATTTAATAACCCTGTTAATTTGGAGGTTACAGGTACTTTGCCTCCAGGGGCAACACCTTCATTTACAACAACTACACTGCTGCCCGGGCAGTCTGCTACATTCAAATTAGACCTGAGCAACGTTGCTGTTGAAGGTGTTTTTACCTTTAATATTCGCGCTACATCGGGTGCCTTGGAGCTCATACGCCCGGTTACCTTGTTGTTGCGCCGCAATAATTTTTCGGGCCTTGCCCTGCAAACGCCCACCAACGGCCTCACCAATGCCAACCTAACGCAAACCCTGCATTGGACAAAAGGGCTTGATGCCGATGCGTATGATGTGCAGTTCTCGTTAAGTCCCTCTTTCACCACGATTTTGGCTTCAAAAAGCGGCACCGCCTTGGATTCATTCAAAATCAATTTCTTGCTGGAAAAAGGAACTGCCTACTTCTGGCGGGTGCGCCCCATCAACGAGTGTGGTGCCCATACCTGGTCAGAGCCTTATTTCTTCTCCACTTTTGCGGAAGACTGCCGTGTGCTTGAGGCCAATGATTTGCCAAAAAACATTTCAGCAGGCAGCACGCCTACCGTTGAATCAAAAATAACCGTCAATCAAGGCGGTACCATCAGCGATTTGAACATCAAGCAAATAGCTGGTTTCCACGGGTTCTTCAAAGACTTGGAGGTACACCTGATAAGTCCTATTGGCACCGATGTGCTGCTTTGGAAAGACAGATGTGGCAATTTTGGAAGTTTTTTCAATTTTGGCCTCGACGATCAAGCGCCGGGAGGCTTCCCCTGCCCACCAAACAATGCGGGCAATTATTACCGTGCACAAAACCCGCTTGCCCCCTTTATTGGTGAAACATCAACCGGCACCTGGACCCTTCGCGTGAAGGACAATGTCATTGGCGCAGGAGGTACCATCGAGGTATTCAAACTTGAATTCTGTGCCAGCCTCGAAATTACACCGCCATTTTTGGTGAACAATGTTGTAATGCCTGTGCCAACGGGCACCAACCGTGTGATTACACCCGATTTTCTGCTCGTGGAAGATGCGAATAATACCCATGCTGAGTTGATCTATACGGTGATGACTGTGCCGGAAGACGGGATTATTACCCGGAACAACGTTGGTACGCTGCAACAGGGCGACCAGTTTACCCAGGCAAATTTGGATGCAGGTGAAATCAAATTTTTCGATTACGGCGGCAGCCCAGCCCCCGATGGTTTCCGCTTCATGGTGACCGATGGCGAAGCTGGCTTTTTCGGTACCCCTAAATTTTTAACCCAGCCAGCGACAAGTGCCCATGAGCCTAAGCAATTGACCCTTGATTTTGTGCTTTTCCCAAATCCCGCCAATGAAATGGTGCATTTGTCCTTTGGCCAGTCATTGGTTGCAAAAACACAAGTGCAATTGGTTGATATGGCAGGTCGGCAAATGGGCAGCTGGAACCTGGGCGTCGGTGAATCTGCGCTTTCGTTTGGCGTAAACAGCCTGCCAAAAGGGATTTACATGGTGACGGTTCAAAATGAAACCGGTCGCGGATTGCGGAAGTTGGTGGTGCAGTGATGCGAAACCTCGTAGGTCTTAAACCTCAGAACCCTCCCAAAGAAGCGTTGCTTTTTTGGGAGGGTTCTGAGGTTTAAGACCTACGAGGTTTTTACCTCAAAAATCTGCGTAAAAACTTCCCCAACTCTTTCCTATCTTTGCCAGTCTGTAAACATTTCGTTTGCAAAAACCTCGTTTGTAATCCCCTATTTTTTTGAGGAAATGAAGGTATCATTGAATTGGCTTCGAGAATTTCTCGACATACATAAATCGCCCCCTGAAATCGCCGACATACTAACATCACTGGGCTTGGAAGTAGAAGGTTGGGAAACTGTGAAACCTTCGCCGGTTGACTTAGATAAAGTGCTGACAGGCAATGTGTTAACTTGCGAACGGATTCCAGAAACCGACCACCTTTCGGCAACCACCGTAGATGTTGGCGACGGCGTTGTGCGCTCCGTAGTATGCGGGGCTCCTAATGTTGCTGCCGGGCTAAAAGTGTTTCTTGCCGTGCCGGGTGCCAATGTTTTTTCCAAAGATGGCGACTTGTTTACCATCGGGGAGCGCAAAGTAAAAGGTGTGCCCTCGCAGGGCATGATCTGCGCCGAAGACGAATTGGGACTGGGTCACGACCACGCAGGCATCATCGTTTTGCCCGCTGAAACCCCACTCGGCATCAGTGCCGCCGATTATTTTAACAAAGAATCTGACGTAGTTTTTGATATTGGCCTCACGCCCAACCGCGCTGATGCCACTTGCCATATCGGTATTGCAGATGATATTTTGGCCTGGATTCGGGTACACGAAAACCCGGAGGCCCAGCTCAAAAGCATCGAACATTTCACCGATGGCTTGTTGGAAATGCCGGAAGGCATGCCCGAATTTCCGGTTGAAGTACTGAATGCCGAGGCTTGCCCGGTGTACAGTGGTGTCACCCTTGAAGGCATCAAGGTGGCCGAAAGCCCCGATTGGCTCAAAAACCGCTTGCTCGCCGTGGGCCAGCGCCCCATCAACAATGTGGTGGATGTGACCAATTATGTCCGCATCGAACTGGGCCAACCACTCCACGCATTCGACCTGGATAAAGTCAAAGGGGGCAAAATAATCGTCAAAACATTGCCTGAAGGCACGCCCTTCAAAACCCTCGATGGCGTAGAGCGCAAACTTTTCGCCGAAGACCTCATGATTTGTGATGGGGAATCAACGCCCATGTGCATCGGCGGTGTGTTTGGTGGCGCCGATAGTGGCGTTAGCGATGCGACTACCCGTATTTTCCTGGAAGCAGCTGTGTTCAATCCAAAGTGGATACGGCGTACCATGCTGCGCCACAGTTTGCGCACAGATTCAGCCTGGGTATTTGAAAAAGGCGTAGACTCTTCTGATAACAATGACCTGGCGATGATGCGGGCCGCTTTTTTGATTCAAAAACTGGCTGGCGGCACGCTCACGACTGATTTTGTAGATTTTTGTCCCGAGATTCCAAGACCGAAGGAAGTTGCCGTAAGCTATGCCCGTGTTAACGCCCTCATTGGAGAAAACCTCCCGAAAGAAAGGGTCGATAAAATCCTCGACGCGCTCGGTATTTACCGCAGCGATGAAACAGCAGAAGGTTTTACCGCCTACATCCCGACCAACAAGCCCGACGTAACCCGCGAGGCCGATGTGGTGGAAGAGATTTTACGCGTACACGGCCTCGACAATGTGCCAATCCCAACCCAGATACGCAGCAGCATCGAAGTAACGCCGCGCCCTAACCCGGATTCCGTGCGCAACCTCGCCGCCGAATTTCTCGCGGCCAATGGCTTCAATGAATGCATGAGCCTTTCCCTCACCAATTCTGATTTTTTCTTGGGAAATGGCGCTGTGCTGCCCATGGAGAAAGCACAGTTGGTATTTATCCACAATTCCGCCAATCAAGGCCTGGATTGTATGCGCCCGACCATGCTGTTCAGCAGTTTGGAGACGATTCAGCGCAACCAGAACCGGCAGAATGCGGATTTGAAGCTGTTTGAATTCGGCAAGACGTATTTTACGGTGGACGGTGGACGGTTGACGGTAGACGGTTTACCCGCCGTAGCCGCTGCGCTGAAAACGGAAAGCGGCAGGGTTACGGCTGAAATAGCCCGATTGTCGCTGACCTTGACGGGCGCACATTCGCCTGAATCCTGGCAGCCGACGACGAAAAAAGTGGTTGACTTTTATACGTTGAAAAGCTACGTTGCCAATTTGCTGGCAAGGCTGGGCATCAGTGGTTTTCAGGAAACAGTGCTCAACGAATCGCCTTACCAATATGCCTTGAAGTACCACCGGGGCGCCCAGGAACTGGTCACTTTTGGTGCCGTACAGGCCGCTATTTTGAAAAAAATGGACATCAAGAACCCCGTGTTTTTTGCCGATTTCAATTTTGAAAACGTGCTAAAGGCGTTGGGCAACAACAAGATACAATTTCAAGACCTGAACAGATTCCCAAGCGTTCGCCGCGACCTAGCGCTGGTGATCGACAAAGGAGTTGCTTTTGCCGACATCCGCCAATTGGCCGCTAAAACAGCTAAAAAAATGCTGCGGGAGGTCAATTTGTTCGACGTATTTGAAGATGAAAACAAACTCGGCACAGGCAAAAAATCCTATGCGGTGAGTTTCACCTTCGAAGACCCGGAAAAAACATTACAAGAAAAAGAGATCGACGCGCTGATGGGTCAACTGACCAGTGTTTTCGAAGGGAAACTGGGCGCGCAGATCAGAAAGTAAACTTACGACTATGTTTTCATTATGGCAAAAAGATCGTTATTCATAGCAATAGAAGGCCTTGACGGTTCAGGAAAAACTTCTGTTGCCCGTCAATTAGCGAATGTGCTTGATTATTCTCATAAAGGTGGCTTGGTTAAATTAACATTTGAACCACATGACCCATCTTGTGCTGGACTTTTTATCCGGCAAGTACTGATGAAAAAAATCAGAGATTTTTCTCCGAGAATTCTCCCTTTAACATTCGCTGCTAACAGACTAGACCACTGTGATAGAGAGATTAATCCCTGGCTTGACGAAGGGAAAAACCGAATCGTGATCTGCGACAGGTATTATCTCTCATCGCTGGTTTACCAAAGTAGCGACGATTTTCCCTATGGCGCAGTTTTAAGTCTGAATGAAAAGGCCAGAAAACCTGATGTTATATTTTTTATCAACGTCAGTGATAAGGTTTGTTATGAAAGGATGAAAATTAGAAATCAACCTAAAGAGCTTTTTGAAAGAAACTTGTCTGATTCGCGGAGAAAATATCTTGAAGCTATTTCTTTTTTAAAGGAACACAACAACGATACCATCATAGAAATTGATGGAAGTGGTCGTATAGTTGAAGTAGTCAGTGCTATCATCCAGAAAATCTATGCTATTGCACCTGAATGGAAGCCTGAACAACCCACATTGTCCTATGAATTGATTCCACCTAATATTTTTACACTGAATGGGAAAATTGACTATTCAATTGATAATTTTTTAGAGGATTTTTTTGACAAAAACGTTCCTGATTCAACGCTTTTAAAATCAGAGTCAGATATTTTCAAAGAAATAGACAGCCGGGTAGGTACCTTATCTTTTGACCATTTAGGTTCCTTGTTTTTGGATTACGTAAAAAAACTGGGATATTCAGTGGGTGAAAAATTGCCATGGACTCACCTAGATTGCTATGAATTGACATATGAAATGCCGGGGAATATCGTACAAAGTGGAACAGCACTGCTTATCAATGAAACCCAGCGCTACGATGTAATTATGCAAAGTGTCCCGCAACTTTATCAGATGTCAGATTTCATGATAGTGTTTTCTCCAGGCCCTTCAGAGCTAGTTAATGAATATTACGAGCGCGCAAAAAGCCAGTATGAAGATAAAAATAATGTCGTAGCGGTAGCGCTCTCGCCTCATGTTCAAATTGTAACGCAGAAGGATATAGCTAAATATATAGTTTTGGACGCGTCTAAGCATGCTTTTGTGGGATCGGAACATTAATAAAAGACTATGGAAAAGGTATTTAAAGGTGCTAGAAAAGAGTTTAAAGATGAATTGGAAGCCACAAATGGCTCATGGAGGATCCTTCGGATTACTTCATTAGTCGATCTTTTGCTATTCAATTACTATTGTTACGAAACAGATCGTAAAAGCAGTTATTTAATAAGGATGTTCAACATCATTCTAAAAATCAAGATTTCATATTTATTGGGGGAACTGAAAATTTCGAATGATCTTCCAAGCCAAATTGAAATTTTGAAGAATGAACAGGACAAGATTCTTAATGCCTATGATGACCAAATATTACCTTTCAAAGAGAAAGCATTATCCTATATTGTTGACGAACGGACCCTTTTACAAGAGATGAACTATCTAAAAGTAGTTTGTGACTTGGGGCTTGACGCATATCAAGACGATATTTTTGATGCCTCTCTTCTTTCTATATTCAGCCTAATTGAAGGCTAATTAAAAGAATACTGCCATTAATAGTGGCTTACATAAAATAACTGAATCATTGCAAACAATTTAATATGGAACCTACAAGCATTATAATAGGACTAGTCATCGGAGGCATCGCTGCCTTTGTGATTGCCAGGCTAACGATGAAAAAAAGCAGCTCGAAGGCAGTGGAAGAGGCGAATAGCCAGGCCGACATGGTCGTAAAGGAAGCCCGCCTCAGTGCCAAACGTGTCGAAGACGAAGCCGAACTCAAAGCAGAAAAACTGTTGTCAAAAGCAGAAGCTGAGAACGAACGCATCAAACAGCAAAAAATTCAGGAAGCAAAAGAGCGCTATGCACAAATGCGCCAGGAAGTAGAGGCGGAAAAAATGCAGCGCCAACTGGAATTAAAGGATATGGAACTGGATATTGCTTCCAGGCAAAAAGACCTGAAAGTTGAAACGGATGCCATCAACGCCCGCTTTACGGAACTTGAAAACCGAAAAGGTGAACTGGACAACCGGGAAAGTGAAGTCGCAACTGTCCGCGATTCTTTAGACAAACAGGTAAAAATCGTTCAAAAGAAAAAAGAAGAACTGGAGGCCGCCAACGAAGAGCGGATCAAAGCCCTTGAAACCATTGCGAAACTCAGCCAACAGGATGCAAAAGACCAGTTGCTGGAGCAGGTTCGCGCCAAAAGCGAAACGGAAGCACAATCCATCGTTCGCGATGCGGTGACCCAGGCGAAAGTCACTGCCAACAAAGAGGCCAAAAAGATCGTCATCCAGACCATCCAGCGCATGGCTGCCGAATTTACGATTGAAAATACTGTATCGGTGTTCAACCTCGAAAGTGACGAGATGAAAGGCCAAATCATAGGCCGCGAAGGCAGGAATATCCGCGCCCTCGAAGCCGCAACAGGTGTCGAAGTCATTGTGGATGATACGCCGGAAGCTATTGTAATATCTTCTTTCGACCCCATTCGCCGCGAGATAGCGCGCCTGTCGTTGCAACGCCTTGTTGCCGATGGCCGTATTCACCCACAGCGTATTGAGGAAGTTGTCGCCAAAGTACAGAAGCAACTCGAAGAGCAAATCATCGAAATCGGTGAGCGCACGGTAATCGAGCAAGGCATTCACGGCCTCAATCCCGCCCTCGTGCGCATGGTAGGCCGCATGCGCTTCCGTTCTTCTTACGGACAAAACCTGCTGAAACACAGTATTGAGACTGCCGAGTTGTGCTCCATCATGGCGGCTGAATTAGGCCTGAATGCCAAGCAGATCAAAATGGCCAAACGCGCTGGACTCTTGCACGACATCGGTAAAGTTGCGGAAGAAGAAACCGAACTTTCCCACGCCTTGGTCGGCATGAAAATGTGCGAAGAATACGGCGAACACCCCGTTATCACCAACGCAGTGGGTGCCCACCACGACGAAATTGAGATGAACAACATCATTTCGCCCATCATCCAGGCTTGTGACGCCATCTCAGGTGCGCGCCCTGGTGCTCGCCGCGAAATTTTGGAAAACTACCTCAAGCGTATCGGCGAACTCGAAGACATCGCCATGGGCTACGATGGCGTTTCCAAGGCATTCGCCATGCAAGCTGGTCGCGAACTCCGCGTCATTGTGGAGGCCGATAAAGTGACCGACCAATATGCTGACGATCTGTCGTTTATGATTTCACAGAAAATTCAGGACGAAATGCAGTATCCTGGACAAATACGTGTCACGGTTATTCGGGAAAAACGGGCTGTCGCTTATGCGCGATAATTAGCGCCTAGCCCTGAAGTGGCGGAATCACAAGAATTGGGCCCCGCCCAATGTGACATGCCATAATGTATACTGGCCATGAAGGGGCTTTTGGACGCTTAGTGAAGTGTGCAAAAGCCCCTTCTGGGTTTTTAGATGCTTTGCGCTAGTCTGCCTCTTGTTCCCGCCACAACGCAAACTGCGCCGCAAACGTAAACCGTAAGGTTGGCAAATATTTCGGAGCATTTTGGTTGGATGTATAATCCACTTCCGGGTTTTCGGTGAGCACATACGCGGGCCGAGCCGTGAGCCTGAAAAATTCACGTTTATACACATTAAACCCTATGCCAAATTCATAGCTCTTTGTTTTGGGAACGACCAACTGTCCGCGCTGTACGCCAACGGCGTATGGCTGGCTGAATTCTGCATTCCGGAACTTTATAATATCTGGCCTCCCCAGGTCTATTTGCTCAAAGGTGATACCTGCGTGCAGATACACACAATCGCAGCGATGCACCCTGTAGTTTATTTTAATCGGAACGATCCAGTACGCTGGCTTAAAGGCATGTAAATCGGCAAGATAGTAGGTTAGGTAAGCGCCGTTGACCTCTCGCTGGGTAGTGCCTCCGGTAAAGGAATAGAATTCGTATTCCCCGTATTGTTTTCTACCGATGCCTACACCCACGGAGACTGGGCCCAAAGAGCCCTCAATTTGTAAAGCCGGTATCAACCGGGGCCTGAGGCCAGCAGAGAATTGGGCCACATCGAAGCCTGATTCCAACCCGAGGACGATGGTTCCAAAGGATCTTTGGGCCGAAATGCTCAGGCAAAACAGCGAGAAAATAGCGACAGCGCGTAGTCTTTTCATGTGCTCAAGGAATGTGTTTAGCCGGAAAGATAATACATCAGCGCCGCACGCTGCCTGTCCTTACGATTGTTAACGCTTCAAATAAGTTTTGCTTACCTGCGTTTTGGGCTAAAAAAAATTTATGCGGCACCTATGTCTATTCTTTTTCCTGGCATTTTCCGGCCCTGTTTTTTCTCAAAAAACCAATACTCAAACCACTTTCGACCTGGCAGAAGCACTGCAAAAGAAGTTGGTGAGTTTGTCGGTAGAAGGCACTGGCGGATATCATGGGGAAGCGTTAAAAGTTGTTTGTAAAAACCTGGCAGGCCGCTATTTGCGTATTCGCATCCCACTGGGGCAACTCATGGAACCACGAGATACTACCCAACAGACCCTTGTGGTGGCGCAGGAACAATTGCTTTCTGTCAATGTAAAAACACCTGGAGAAGCCTTGCTCAAAACCTATTGTACACAAGCTGGTGATCTTTCACCAACGGCTGGCATGGCTTTCACCATGGGAGCCCTTGCTTCAGAGCAATTGGTAAGTTTGCTAAAGTTTATTGTGGAAAAAGGGAAAACAGAATCTTCAGAAGCTCAGAGCGCTGTGTGGTGCGCCACCAAAAGTGGGCATTCCCTGGGCAGTATCGGTGATCCAGAACTGCAAAAATTCACCGCAGATTTGTTTGGCAAAAACCTTCCAGGTTATAAAATAATACACAAAACCGTTGAACAGGTCCCGGGTCGTCGCGCAGAATTAGGCAAAGCCATGGTCGTAGAAGGCAACTTCCGCTATTTCCTTGAAAAGGATGAAAAGACCATCATGGTGTTACTCAATGCCGAAGGAAAGCAAATAAAGCAGGTGTCCAAGGAAGAAGATATGAAAGCTGGCGAGCACCGCAGCAGCCTGCGCCTGGAAGTGTTCAACCTCGACCCAGGAAAATATACCCTCAGGATGCAGACAAAAGCGGGGCGGGTGATCAAGGATATGGACGTGGAGTTTTAGTTTCAAAAGCCAATGTTTGCGAATACTGGAAAGTGATCTGAAAACACATCTCCCCGGGCAACCTTGCAAGAATAGGTGGCCATGTTTTTTTCCGTAAGAATATAATCGATTCGGAGCATGGGCAGGTTGCCTGCGAAGGTGGTGCCGGGTCCAAGGCCTTTTTCGCGAAAAGTATCGTTCAAGCCCGCTGACAATACGGCATAGACATAAGAATTCGGCGTGTCATTGAAGTCGCCGCAAATAATGACCGGGTATTTTGAGGCGGCGATGTGCTCCCGTACTTTTTTGGCTTGTTCCGCGCGGATTCCTGTGGCATTCCCGACCTTATCCAGCACATTCCCAATGTTTTGCCAGGTTTCGCCCTCATCCAAGTCGCCTTTTTTGATAACCTGATCGGTCGTTTGGGTTACCCTGTTGGATTGAAGGTGCACGTTGTACACGCGCACCGTTTTTGAATTGTTAATTTTGATATCGGCCCAAAGGATCGAATTCGCGGTCTTTCCAAATGGAACATCGCCACCCGAAAGAATGGGGAAGCGGCTGATGATGACGGTACCTTTCTTTAAGTTGAAAGTATGTTGGTAGCCCATTTTCTCGGCCAAAAGACGGTAAAACTTACCGCTTGTTTCCTGGGTGCAGAGGATATCTGGAAGTCCATTTTCTTCCAAAAAGCGCACATACGCAGAAACGCGTTTTTCACGCCAGGCGTCCGTTGCCTCTTTGGCCAGGTAAATACCTCCAAGATTGTGGGTACATACCGTGATGGCACTTTCTGGCACTTTGTCTTTTCCGAAATCGAGGCCGAAAAACCCGCTGAAATACTGCCAGCCAAACAAGATTATGACCAAATGATACAACGAAAACCGGCTCATTCGCCACAACCAGACAAGCATCAGCAAAATATTCGCTATCAACAGCCAGGGAAAGGCTGTGCCGAAAAAGGCAAACCAGGAAAAAGTAGCGGGGTTCACCAACGGAGATACGTACGACATCAGCGTGAGCAATATCACAATGGCGCTCAGCAATTGAACTGTATGTCGTAATATGGAATTCATCCTTGGGTGTATCGGGTTATAAATGTATCAACACAGCATCAATCTTACATCATTTCTGGCTCGCTTCATACAAGAAATCTTTCTCTTCCTGCGACAGACCTTCATAACCAGCTTGCTTTATTTTGTCCAGAATGCCATCCAGTTTTTCTTGAAACGAAAGATCATGGGCATCACTGACATTATTGCCTTTTGAGCCAACATAAGTGGCTTTCATTGGCCCAGGTTTGTTTTTTCGCGGCGTTTTTTTTGTTGCTGCGGATGTAAAGGTGAACAGCGAGGTGATTTTTCTCAAAATTTGGTTCACGAATTCTGCCCAGTCGCGCCCATCCCGCAATTGATACACAAATATACAGCCGGTAACAAACCCGGCAATGTGGGCAATAGAGCCGCCCGAATCAAAATTACCAGAGATGGTCGCCAAATCGATCAGTACCAACACCAACACAATGTATTTCACCTTAACGGCTCCCAACAGCAGTAAGTGTACCCGGTAATCGGGCGCTAAAATCAGCGCAGCGCCGCCCATGGCCATCACAGCAGCGGAAGCGCCCAGGGCATAGCTGCTTACATTCAAAATGCCAACCTGTGCTGAAAAAATGTAAAAGGTGCCACCAGCCAGTCCGCCCAGCAGATACAAAGGCAGCACCCTTCGGTCTCCAATAAGATCACTGACAATACTTCCAAAAATATACAACCCAACCAGATTCCCAAACAAATGCCAAAACGAATCATGCAGGAACATGTGGGTGATATAAGACCACGGCTGCCAAATCAAGGTGCTCAAGCTTGCAGGAATACAAAAATAGTCCAACCCAGTGGCGTATAAGCCACCCGGATTGCCGAGCGTGAAGCCGCCAAGTATAAGATAGGCCAACTTTGTCACTACAAACACGGCGAAATTGATTACCACCAATTTGGTAATCATATTCCCCGTGCGCAGCGAGAACTTCAAGTCGTCCCAGATAGAATTAAAAAGCGCCATAGTTACAGCATAATTGGTGTCAGATATGCGAAGTTATTGTAGGATACCCCGTTTTGTCAAAACTTAAGCTTAAAGCCCGACCAGTACCAAATCAGTAAAAATCCAATTAACGCACCGCCCAAGTGGGCAAAATGTGCAATGCCGGTTTGGGTGCCACTTACACCATAAACCAGCTCAAGTCCTGCCATAATGGGTACAAAATACTTTGCTTTCATGGCTATCGGCGGGAAAAACAACCTGATTTCCTGGTTCGGAAAATTCATCGCAAATGCTACTAAAATACCAAAAACCGCACCAGACGCGCCCAGTGTTGCACCATTCCAAAGCCTTGGGTCAACACCGGCATTACTAATCTCCCACCACTGCGAAGCCACTTGTAACACATACGCTCCCAAACCACAAATAATATAAAACGTAAGAAAACGCTTTGGCCCCCAAACCATCTCTACCAAGGAGCCAAACCAATAAATCGCCAGCATGTTGAATCCCAAATGGAACAAGTCGCCATGCATGAACATGTGCGTAAAAATCTGAAAGGGCTGAAAATGTACTGAGCCCGGCAAAAACGCCGCCAATTGCATCCGGCCCAACGTGACATAATCACCTTGATCGTAATTGAAGACTTCGTTGCCTAAAATAGCATACGTGCCAATAAACATCAACACATTAATGATAATGAGATGCTTTACGACACCTTGAAATGGGGTACTTAATTGCATAGACGGTGGACGGTGGACGGTAGACGGTGGACGGTGGACGGTGGACGGTGGACGGTGGACGGTTTGCACAACAATCCTTTCTTCGCTTGGATTGGGTGTTTCAGCGCTTTAATCCAAAATATGGATGGTTAAAAAGTGCAAAATATTGAATTCCATTTTCATGTTCATGTTGTTATAATTTCAGGAACTGAAACACCCAATCCAAGAAAAAGATTGAATGTTGCGCAAACCTTCCACCATTATTATTGCCAAAGGTGCTGAAACACCACACCATAAGTTATTCCCAATGTTGTGCCCGTCCACCGTCTACCGTCCACCGTCAATCAAACAACTTACGCAACGCCTCCAAATCATACTGGATGAAGCATTTTCGTCCAGATGGGCTGTTGAACGGTACGGAGCAGGCGAATAGTTGATCAATCAACTCTGCCATTTCCTGCACCGTTAATATCTGGCCGCGCCGCAGCGAGGCATTGCGTGCCATGGATCGGGCCAGGTTGTCGCTGGTACTGAGCTCCATTTCAAGGTTCCCCTTGTATTGTGCGAGTACTTTTTCCAATAAAATTTCTTCCTGCACATTGGCTCCCAGATCAGCGGGCGTGCCATGCACCACAAAGGTATTGCCACCAAACTCAGCGATTTCAAAGCCCAGGAAATTTACCTCGTCCAATATTTCCCGCAACAGCGCTGCATCTGCTGGTGCCAGCTCAATTGTTTTTGGAAACAAGGCTTTTTGGATGGCAATTGGCTGGTTGCCCAATGCCCCCAGGTAGCGCTCGTACAATATTCTTTCGCTCGCCGACTGTTGATCGATGAGGAAATAGCCTGATTTTATGTGGCTGATAATGTATTGGCCGTGAATTTGGTAGGGTTCCTTTTGTGTTTTGCTGAACTGCTCGTTCACATTGTCCATTTCCAACACTTCCACAGAAGTTTGCACCCCGATTTCCGGTAGCTGCGTAGCAACCGTTGCGTCGTCCTCGTCTGCTTCGCCTTCTATTCTGCTGACCGCCAGTCCCATGCCTTCATACAAACGCTGCCAATTCCGCAGGTTGTCTGCTTGTCGTTTATCATCGCCGAGGCTGCGCGAAGGACGGTGGTCGCCAACCCGAGGCTCGCCGGTATCCGGGCGAATGGACGATCGCGTTGGTGTCGACTGGAATGCTGGTTCTTGTTCAAAATCGAGGGTTGGGGTAATGTTATGGCTACCCAGGGCATGGCGTACGGTTACTTTCAGGTAATTGTACACCAATCGTTCATCATCGAATTTTATCTCTTGTTTTGTGGGGTGTACGTTGATGTCGATGCTCGAAGGATCAATATCCATAAAAAGCACGTAGAGCGGATGTTGGTCGGTGGGCAGCATGTCTTCATACGCCGCGACGACAGCATGGTGCAGGTAGTTGCTTTTTATGAAGCGTTTGTTGACGAAAAACAATTGTTCGCCGCGCGTTTTTTTGAAATAATCAGGTTTGCCGACGAAGCCTGTGATTTTCAACACATCGGTTTCTTCGTGTACCGGAACGAGCTTTTTATTGGCTGTTTCACCAAATATTTTCACCAATCGCTGCCGAAGGTTGCCGGCTGGCAGGTGGAATATTTCTGTCTCATTTTGATAGAAGCTGAAGAAAACATCGCAGTTTGCCATGGCCACCCGTTGAAATTCATCCATGATATGCCGCATTTCCACGGGATCACCTTTCAAAAAATTGCGGCGGGCCGGAACGTTGTAAAACAGGTTTTTCACCGCTATACTGGTGCCTTGCGGTGTCTGACAGGCTTCCTGTATCTTTACAGTGGAGTCTTCTACGGCGAGCCGCACCCCAAGTTCGTCGATGCTGCGCCGTGTGCGCATTTCCACCTGGGCAACGGCTGCAATGGATGCCAATGCTTCGCCCCTGAAGCCCATTGTTTTAATGGCGAACAGGTCTTTGGCATCCCTTATTTTAGAAGTCGCGTGGCGTTCAAAGCTCATGCGCGCGTCGGTTTCCGACATGCCACAGCCATTGTCAATGACTTGGATCAGGGTTTTACCAGCATCCCGGACAATGAGTTTGACCTGGGTTGCCCCAGCATCAACGGCATTTTCGAGCAACTCTTTCACAACCGAGGAAGGTCGCTGCACGACTTCTCCTGCGGCAATCTGGTTGGCTACATTTTCGGGTAATAATTGGATGACATCTGCCATAAAATCCTCTACAAATTCTTTCCTACTGGCAAAGATACGGTTCTGTTCTCCGGCATCCTTCCATTTGCACTTTTAGAATTGTATATTTTGGAAAAAGGAGCCTGTTTTACCGACAGAAGTTTATATCCATTCTGAAAAAAGTAAAAAAACTGCCATTCAGGGAGAATGTCAGCGGTGCTTTTTTACTTTTGCACCACTTTAGTACTACACATTTCAGCATAAAAAATGGAAAACATTCAGAATTCGCGCGGCAAGGGGTACTGCCTCCTCTACATTTTCATGGCTCTCTTCTTTATTGTAGCCATAACTATCATGCTTTTCAACCGCAGCACGCTGGTTGATTTCCCAAAATAAGCACCGCATTCAAGGCTTATTTTTTTTGTAAAACCGCAGGAAGGCGCAGGCACTGTTGCGGTTTTTTTGTTTTGAATCCATGCAAAAACAACTCAAGCACATCTTGTTCGACAACGATGGCACTATTGTCGATTCAGAAATAATAGCCCAGCGTGTCATGCTCGAGATGCTTGCCGAACACGGCTTGCAGCTAAGCCCTCAGGAGTACAGCCACCGTTTCCCTGGGCTGCTCGACCGCGACATCCTGCACATACTGCAGCGCGATCACGGGTTTAGTGCACCGGATGGTTTCACCAAACGGCTCCACGAAGCGCATATCGATGATTTCAACCGCTCCTTGCGGGCCATTCCAGGCATGACGACTTTATTCCGTCGACTGAAAACGCCCAAAAGCATGGTGTCGAATGGCAGCGTCCGGCATGTAGAGCGATGCCTGCGCAAAGTACGGCTGCTTTCTTCTGTAAACGGGCATATTATATCGGCAGAGCACGTGGAAAAGCCCAAGCCTTACCCAGATATTTATCTCTTTGCTTTGGAAAAAATTGGCCTGAAACCGCACGAGACCGTGGTGGTAGAAGACAGTCCAACAGGCGTTGCCGCAGCAAAAAGTGCTGGCTTGCAATCCATAGGGTTTCTCGGTGCCGCGCACATATTCGATGGGCATGGTCAAAAGCTGCTGGATGCCGGCGCTGATTTTATTGCGGCGGATGCGCGAGCGCTGTGGGCTATCCTCGAAAAGCTGGGGGCTAAATAAAAGGTTTCAGGTTTCAAGGTTTCAAGGTTTCAAGGTTTCAGGTTTCAGGTTTCAGGTTGGCGTTGCGTTTAGGTTAGGTGCTGAATGCAAGGGTCTTGAATCTTAGGGGCAAAAAAAAAGCCGTCGAAAGCTTACGCAATTCGACGACTAATAAACCCCAAAAAACCAAATGAAAACTCAAGTATAAACGCATCAAAATCGAAGTTGTTGCAAAACCTGCAAACTTTTTTTTCGTGAACGGTTTTTTTACCGCAAACAACCTCTTTCTGACGCTGAAAACCCTGGAAACAAAATCTATTCCAAAATTTTTGTAACATTTCCTACACCCAATCTACCTCTGTTTCTCTGCCGGGCGTGTCCCCTCAAATCTTTGTACTGCAAAGGTATGGCGAATGATTCAATTTTTTTACTAGATTGAAAAAAAAATTATTTGCACAACAAATGAACCCTTAACCTTGAAACCATTTAACCCTGAAACTATTCAACCTGAATGCTATAGTGCTGGTTTAAGTACTCCCCACACCGTCTCCGCTACAATTTTCTGTCCTACTACATTCGGATGAATTCCGTCTGCCAGATTAAGGTCTGGAATCCCCCCCACATCTTTGAGCAGGAAAGGTATGAGTAAGGCACCATTCTTTTTTGCCAAATCGGAAAATAAATTTTTAAAAGCGTTGGTATAAGCTGCACCGAGGTTGGGTGGCGCGAGCATACCGGCAATCACGATTTTACAATTTGGGCGGGCGGCTTTCACCTTATCCACAATGGCTTGCATGTTTTTCACCGATTCTGTGATGGGAAGGCCCCTCAAGGCATCGTTGCCGCCGAGTTCCAACACAAAAATATCCATGGGCTGTTGCAATACCCAGTCGATGCGATGGACGCCATCTGCGGTAGTTTCGCCGCTGAGCCCGGCATTGACGCAAATGTAGGGCAGCCCTAAAGAATCGATTTTTTCTTGGATCAGGGCAGGAAATCCTTGTTCCGGGGATAAGTTGTAGGCTGCGGTAAGGCTGTTGCCGAAGAAAACGATGGTTTTTTTTGCGGTGTTGGCAATGGTTTCGGTGGCTGG
>JBBRWA010000060.1:0-24591 GCA_038246345.1 Chitinophagales bacterium | reverse complement strand
TCCTCCCGGTCTACTTTGATCGATACAAAATTGTCGTTCATGATGCGCGCCACCATCGTATCCTCGAAACTTTCATGTTCCATCACATGGCACCAATGGCAGGCAGCGTAACCCACGGAGATAATCAAGAGCTTGTCTTCTTTTTGGGCCTTTTCTAAGGCTTCCTTGCCCCAGGGATACCAATTGACGGGGTTGTGCGCGTGTTGCAGCAGGTAAGGGCTGCTTTCTTTGATGAGCGCGTTGGTGTGCTGCTGGGAATTGGGTTTGGTTTTGGTGGCACAGCTTTGTGCCAGTAGGAGGAGGAGAAGGATGTGTAGGCTGCGGTTCATGATGTGCTTTTTTTAGAGGGAGTGGGGTTGGAGGGTGTGGGCAAAGGTAGTATAAGTGGGGATGGAGGGTGGGGGGCAGCTATTTTGACGGCGGCACTGAAGTCGATTCCCTGCGCAATAAAGAAAAGGAATGTCCAATATCCAATAAGGAATGTCCAATTTCCAAGTATAGACGTACGCCTCATTCACTGGAGAAACGTAAGGAAGGGTTGTGTTGGGTTAGCCGGTGTTTTTCACCGTGCAGGAAAAGGTGCAGTACAACCAGTGTTCCAGAATATTTTTTTATAAAAAAGGGTGTAAATTTGCAAGAAAAACATCATGCAAGTCATCACTGTAGAATTGCTACATGACAATGCCTTAAAATTGCTGCAACAATTGGAACAGTTGAATATCATAAAACTGTCACCAAAGACCGAATTGCCCACCGCTTCTAAGAAGCGCTGGGCAGGTACGATTTCCAAAAACACAGCTGCCAAAATGCTACAGCATGTTGAACAATCCCGAAAGGAATGGGAACGCATTTGATTGACAGCAACGCTGTCATTGAATTCCTTGGCGGTGTACTTCCATCAAGCGGCAGTCAATGGATGGAAGATTTAATAGGCAATGACGCTCATTGCTTATCCATTATTAACCGGATCGAACTGCTTTCTTACAATGGCCCCGCTTCTTAGATGGAGATTTTGACCGATTTTATTGAGGCTTCAAACGTTTTTCTTTTGACCGAGCCCATCGTGCTAAAAACCATTGAAATTCGGAAAGAAAGCAAAATAAAGCTTCCTGATGCCATAATTGCAGCCACAGCACTTGTTCATCAACTTCCGCTTGTTAGTCGGAATACTGGAGATTTCAAAAATGTGCCTGGATTGGTTATTATAAATCCTCACCTTATTTAAATATTGCCGCCCGACGAAAGCAAAGCCTTTGCCCAATTCCTGCGACGAGTCCTTAAAAAGTTTCTCCAACAGATTTTGCTGAACTTGTTTTAAGAAAGACCCGGAATTCAATTTGTGGAGCATTCTGCTGTGCCCTTTCCTGCGCGGTTAAAAAAAGCTGATGCAAAGCGCTTGGGGGGGGGTATCAATCTGTAATTTTGGAGGAACAAAGACCAGGTAGGGCGGAAATAAACCCTATGGATACCCGGCGGCAAAGGATTTGGAGCCGTGGCAACATTAAACATTTTCGTGAATGATAAACGCCAACGCCAATGTTCGGAGTTAATTGGCCTTGTTGTCTAGCGAGCCATTGACTGACAAGGAATTGCAGCAAAGTCGCCGGAACCGTTTGTAATGCTTCCTGAAAACTCCTTATTCTGAATCAGAATTCTCTAAGGTGGTGATAATCGTAGGCAGAAAACGGTAAATGGCGAAGTACTGGGGGCTATCAAAGAGTTTAGAAATACGCGCACTGTCAATTTCTTTCGTGTTCTCTTTGCCTTCTATCCAAGGCCGCATTTTCTTTACTTTATTCTTTACACGTAACTATACAGCCGCCTACGGCGGCAAAAAAATAAATCGATCAAATTGGGAAAAGTCCGTATTTTTTGGGCGCAAAACAGTTTTTCACCTTGACTGATTCAGATCACAAAGCAAGAATAGGGCTTTTAGAAGCCGAGAATGCGGCCCTTCGCATTCAGGTGGCCCGTATTCCCTTGCTTGAATCAGAGCATACTGCAATGCGGCAGCAGATTTTGGTATTGGAGCAAAAATTATCCGATCTGCTAAATAAGCATGAACAAATTGGCTGTTCGCAAAGACAGCAGTAATAGCAGCATGCCCCCTGTAACTGGCAAAAAACAATGGACATGGGTGTGGCAAAGCGCCATCATTACCTTTATTGCCGTATCCGCTTCCCGCGGCAGCGTCCTGATAAACGCCCTGTTTCCCAATGGATTCCCTTTCGCCACTTTGTGCTCCGACCGCTGGAAACCACAACTTAAAACAAACGCCAAAAACCACCAACTTTGCTTAGCCCACTTGTTGCGCGAACTTGAATACCTTATACAAGCAGAAAAAACATCTTGGGCCAATCAATTCAAAGAACTTTTGCTTCAAGCCATCAAACTCAAACAAACTCAAAAGGCCTATAATAAAGATCACCCTCAAACCTTCCACATAGAACAGCAGTTGGATACGCTGCTCGGTCAATCTATGTGTGAGCAAAACACACCAAAGACCATATCCCTCAAAAATTCAATGGCCAAGTATCGGCAATTCATTCTGCCATTCTTGTATGATCCGCTTATAACTTATGACAACAACGCTTCTGAAAGAGACATTCGAAATGTAAAGGTCAAACTTAAAGTGTCCGGCCAATTCAAGACCGGACAGGAGCATTATTGCATCCTACGATCTATTATTGACACCACCATCAAAAGGTCGACAGAGGTTACGAGGGTAGTTTTTTTGACAAGATTCGATCTTCCACGCCATCGGCGTGGCCCCTCAGGTCGTAACGTCCATGCTTTTCACGCTATACTATATATGCGTAGTATAAGTCTATATCAAAAAAAGAGGAGCCATGCTTTTGCATAACTCCTTGATATTGAATGTCGGGATGACAAGATTCGAACTTGCGACCACGCGCCCCCCAGGCGCGTACTCTACCGGGCTGAGCTACATCCCGTAGCTGCTAATGTTCCTGATAAAAAAGACCAGGCAATGGTATTCCGCACTCCGCACTCCCCATTCCGCACTCGATAACTGTCGGATCAACGGGATTCGAACCTGTGACCTCCACGATGTCAACGTGGCGCTCTAACCAACTGAGCTATGACCCGTTTCCCCAAAACGGAGCGCAAAGGTAACCCGCCCCCCACCATAAAACCAACGCCGCCGAAAAAAAATCCCAACAGCGCAGATTTTAAAAATAGAACCCCCTTTTCCTACCTTTGACGCCGCGTCCCTTTGATTCCCCAACATTCTAATCAATTCACAAAACTTTAGCTCCCTACAAGCGTTCAACCATGAAATACTACCTCCATCTCGCCTGCATCATCGCAGTGTACCTCCAGACCTCCTGCCAAAACAACAACACACCAGTAACCACATCCAGCACCGTGCAACCATCTATATTCCATCCCGAACAATTCACCCCGCCCCACCCCGAAAAAAAGCCCAAAGAACTGGTCTCCGCTTCCGGTGACAAACGTACCGATGAGTACTACTGGCTCAATGAACGCGAGAACGCCGCCGTAACAGCCTACCTGGAAGCTGAAAACCGATACGCCGATTCGGTGCTGGCCCCCGTAGCGCCCTTGCGCAAAAAACTATACGAAGAACTCAAAGCCCGCATCAAGGAAGACGATTCCACCGTGCCGTATTTCAAAAATGGCTACTGGTACGTCGGCCGATTCGAAACCGGCAAGGAATACCCCATTCTCACCCGCAGAAAAGGCGACATGAACGCCGCGGAAGAAATGCTGGTGGATGTGAATGCCCTGGCTGCCGGAAAGGAATACTGCCAATTCGGTGGCTTACAAATTAGCCCCGACAACAAGTTGGTGGCCTATTCCGTGGACTATACGGGCCGTAACCTGTTCAAAGTGTATTTCAAAAACCTGGCTACGGGCACGGATCTGACTGAATCCTTCGACATCGGCGGCGCTTTTTTCTGGGCCAACGACAACAAAACCCTGCTCTACGACACCAAAGACAAAACCACCCTGCGCAACGACAAAGTTTGGCGTCACGTTATGGGCACGCCCCTAAAACAGGACGTGTTGATGTACAACGAAAAGGACGAAACACAATATGCCTACCTGGGTAAGTCAAAATCAGAGCAGTACTTTTTCATCAATTCCTCCTACACGCAAACGGTAGAGGTGCATTACCTAAATGCCAATAAACCAGACGGAGAATTCCAACTGGTCCGCGCCCGGGAAAAAGATTTTTTCTACGACCTGGAGCATTGGAACGACAAATTCCTGATCCGCACCAACTGGAACGCACCCAACTTCCGCATCATGGAAGCGCCCGTCAGCGATCCAAAACGCGAGAACTGGAAAGACGTGCTGCCCCACCAGGAGGCTGTGCTGATCGACGGGTTTACGGTATTTAAAGACCACCTTGTCACCGCCGAACACAAAGGCGGGCTCAGCCAGTTGCACATCATCCGCTGGGCCGACAAGGCCGATCACTACATCGAAGTGGGCGAGCCATCTTACGCCACCAACCTCGACAACAACCCGGAATTTGACACCAAAACCCTGCGCTACAATTTCACTTCCATGAAAACACCCACAACCGTGGTGGATTACAACATGGATACCAAGGCCAAGGAAGTGAAAAAGGTGGCTCCTGTACTGGGCTACAACAGCGAGGGCTACCAAACCGAATTTGTATGGGCCACCGCCCGCGACGGCGTGAAAGTACCCATGTCTATTGTGTACAAAAAAACCACCAAACGCGACGGAACCGCCCCCTGCCACCTCAACGCCTACGGCAGCTACGGCTTCAGCTACGACCCCTATTTCAACCGCGACGCTGTCAGCCTGCTCAACCGCGGCTTCGTGGTGGCCATCGCGCACATACGCGGCGGCATGGAAATGGGCTACAAATGGTATGAAGACGGCCACATGATGCACAAAATGAACACCTTCACCGACTTCATTGACTGCGCTGATTTCCTCGTAAAAGAAAAATACACCAACGCCGACCGGCTGTTCGCTGAAGGCCGCTCCGCTGGCGGCTTGCTCATGGGCGCTGTCACCAACATGCGCCCCGACCTGTTCAAAGGCATCGTCACCGGCGTTCCGTTTGTCGACGTGCTCACCACCATGAGCGATGCCAGCATCCCGCTCACCACGGGCGAGTACACCGAATGGGGCAACCCCGCCAACAAGGCCGAATACGACTACATGAAGCAGTATTCCCCTTACGACAACCTGAAAAAACAGGACTACCCGAACTTGCTGGTGCTCACCTCCTTCGCCGATTCGCAGGTGCAGTATTTTGAGCCCGCCAAATATGTGGCCCGCCTGCGCGACCTAAAGACCGACAAAAATGCCCTGCTCTTCAAAACCAACATGTCAGGCTCCCACGGCGGCGCATCCGGTCGTTTCAAACGCCTCGAAGAAAAGGCCATGGAATACGCGTGGATGATGGGAATACTTGGTATAGACGGAACTTCGCTGAAGCAATAGTTTCAAGGTTTCAGGTTTCAGGTTTCAAGGTTTCAGGTTAAGGGTTCGTTCTTTTGGTATTGGAAAAAACTAACAAAGAATTGAACACAAAACTTGAATCCTTGAAACTGGAACCCTTGAAACCAGAAATACTTAACTAAGTTATAAGAAATGCCTAAAGAACCAACCCTTAACCTGAAACCTTGAAACCAGAAACCTGAAACCTGAAACCTCTTTTCAATATGCACCCACTACTCAGAAAAGCAATTGCCATAGCCGTCGGCCTATTCGTCGGCTGTTCCCTCATGATTTTTATCGAAGGGTTCTCCCCTTACCAACCGCCGGAAGGGGTAACGTATGTCAATGGGGGGTGGCCATACCTCGATTGGATACGCAACTTACCCACCGATGGCTGGATGATACTGCTCGGCTCGCTGTTTGCGGGTTCGCTGTTGGGAGGTTTTGTGACGCATAAAATCACGCCGCCTGCCTTTTTCCCGGTATCGCTGCTGACAGGGTTTTTGATGCTTTTTTACACCATTGGTAAGTACATGGGCTTTGCCTCGCCGGCCTGGATGACCTATGCTTCTTGTATTGGCAGTGTGGCTTTTGGCTGGCTGGGCGGTTGGTTAGCGCACTTGAATTACAAATCAGCGGTTTCATTAGATACGTAGTTTTTCAACACATAGACACATAGAAAACATAGAAAACATAGAGGTACGCCCCCTTTTTTAAACTATGTTTTCTATGTTCCTATGTGTCTATGTGTTAAAAAAATTACGCACTTAAGATAAAACTTTTTGTGTCTAAATAAAACAAACACATTACCTTCGCCGAAACATTCAACCGTTATGGCGCGCAAATCCTCTTCCAACTCTAATGGCATGCTCTTTAAAACGGGCATCTTCGCCCTGCTGGCAGGAGCCGCATTTTGGCTCTTCAACATGTTTGGCGGGAAAAAATCCGATGCGCCAATCGACACCAAACCACCCATAGAAGTCCAGACCAAAACGGCGGAAACGCAAACGGAACAAACGCCCAATCAAGTACCCGATGCCATTTTACCTACTTCGCGTACAGGCGAAATCGTGCGCCACACCTGGTTCGTACTTTCCTACAATGAAGACCACGAACAAGCCGAATGGGTCGCCTACGAACTAAACCGCGAGCGCCTCAACGAAAACTGGGCGGCCCGCCCCAACACCTTCCGACCCGACCCGAACGTGCGCACCGAAAGCGCTACACCCCGCGACTACACCTCCAGCGGCTTAGACAAAGGCCACCTCTGCCCGGCAGCCGATATGGCCTTCAACGAAAAAGCCATCGACGAAACCTTTTACATGAGTAATATTAGTCCGCAAGAACCCGGTTTCAACAGTGGTATCTGGCGCGAACTGGAAGAACTGACCCGCGACTGGGCGCGAAAATTCAACCGATTGTATGTGGTAACGGGCCCTGTCCTTACCCAGACCAATTATCAACAAATCGGCTTTAGCAAGGTGAGTGTACCCAATGGATTCTACAAAGTACTGCTGGCGCCCAGTGAAAGAAAGGCCATCGCTTTTATTCTGCCCAATGCTCTTGGCGACAGCCCCGTCATGGAATACGCCTGCTCCATCGACAAAGTGGAAAAAGTGACTGGGCTGGATTTTTTCCCAAAGATGCTCAAAGGACTGGATGAAGAATTAGAGGCATCGCTGGACGTAGATGCTTGGCCAATCAATAAAGCAAGGCAAGAGGAGCGGATAAAGGTGTGGAATAAGAGACGGTAGACGGTGGACGGTGGACGGTAGCACAACGGTTGTAGTTTCTTTTGGGATGGGCTTTTCAGCACCTTTACCCGCCGAAGCTTTGTCTTAGGAGGGTGGACCAGGGATTTGGGAAAGCATCTTGGCCTACTTTTGAGCAGTTTCCTACTCTATCTTTGAAATAAGAAAACCTGTGCAACGTTTATGGCCAAACCCCTAACCTCGTAGGTTTTTTTTTAACCTACGAGGTTTAAGCAGCGAACAAAACTACAATTTGCCTTGGATACTAAGCGCCAAGCGTCACCCCCTATATTTAAAAAAAACGGCCATAAATGGCCTTGGACTTGTGGCATAAATGCCGCGCTACCATACCACATTAAATAAATTGCCTTCATGCGAATCAACATATTTACGCAACCCAATTCACTAACGACTCAATCTCCAAAGCTAGGTTGGCTTGTTCTGCTTTTTGTCATTGGACTCGCCTCCTGCGAAGACTACACCCCCGTACCCAAACCCCGTGCCTACCCGCGTGTGGAGTATCCTCAAAAAGCCTACAAAACATTCGACGAAACCTATTGCGCCTTTACTTTCGACCAACCAGTGTACGCCAGCATTGAGCATGACACCACCTATTTCGATGAAAAAGCCAAGAATGAATGCTGGTTCAATATCACCGTAAAACAGCTAAATGCCAAGATTTTTTGCAGCTACAACCCGATAAAAAACCGCGCCGATTTTGATGAATTGGTGAAAGATGCCTATGAAATGACCAATAAACACAATGTCAAGGCGAGCTACATCGAAGAGCTGCAAGTGCATAGGCCCGCCGATCACGTCTATGGCGTGGTGTTCAATGTGGAAGGGCCCGCGGCTTCGTCCTATCAGTTCTTCCTGACCGACTCAACCAAAAATTTCTTGCGCGGCGCGTTGTATTTCAATACAGAAGCCCGGCCAGATTCACTTGCACCCGTGGTGCAGTTTATGCGCCAGGATTTGGATCGCATGGTGGGGACATTGAAGTGGAACCGGTAAAATCCCTGGTCCCCAACATCAATCTTTCTCTTGAAAATGCTCTTCCCGCCGGATGAAATAAAACAGGAGCAGCATAATCCAGCGAGCCAACAGGTAGGAAACCCAATCCAGAAACTGGTACCAAACACCACGGCTGAGTTCAAACGTATCGGCATTTACAAAGCTCGATTGCGCCATTAAGTCGGATAGTTGTTCCTGAACCGAGGCGCCAAAGCCCGCATCCATTACTTCCACATTCAACTCAATACTGCTGAATTTGCTCAAATGATTGAGGTTGTAAGAACCAATGGTGACCCATTTGTTATCGACTACTGCCATCTTGCCATGCAGTACCGATTTGTCCCACTCATAAATCTGAATGTTGTTCCGCAACAGCCATCGGTACAAAAACCGGGTGGCGCGTTTGGCCATGGCTACGTCGGACTTGTTGGGCAATAAGAGGCGAATGTCAACGCCGCGTCGAGCCGCCTCCTTCAGTACATAACGAAGTTTACGACCAGGGAGAAAATAACTGGCCATGATCGAAATGGAACTCTGGGACGTTCGGAATGCCGCACTGTAATTGTTGCTTACCTGGTTTTTTTGGCGGAACCAATCATTTAACGCAAACCGGCTGCGAACTTTTCCCGCGGGTTGCGGCTGCTTTTTGGGCAAAGCAGATTTGAGCCGGCCAAAATATTTCTCGTAATAAATGCGGGCACAAATATTGGAAAGGTCGGCACACACCGGCCCCTCGACCAATATGGCGAAATCGAGCCAGGGAAGCACGTCGGCGGTACCCGCGTACTTATCAGCAATATTGATGCCGCCCACCAGTGCCACAGCGCCATCCGCCACGACAACTTTGATGTGCAACCGTCTGCCAAAACGAAAAGCATAAAAATGGCGCGGCAAGGGAGAAAAAACCTTGAAATGAATGCCGTGCCGCTTCAAATCGGCGACAAATGCCGGTGAAATTTCTTTAGAACCATAAGAATCGACGGCCAAAAATACCTTAACCCCACGGTCCTGGGCCTTTTTCAACGCCACCGCCACGGCCCTTCCAGTACCATCATCGTCAAAAATATACACTTGAAATTGAATCTCCTGTTGCGCCTTGTCAATGATTTCCAACAAATGCTCAAAATAAGGCGTCCCACTGGCTACTAAAGTCACTGTATGACCTGGCAAATATTTTTCCGGAGAAAAAATGTCTTTCTTCATATAGGGGTATTTATTGTCCCTTGATTCGACGTACCAACCCTTCCGCCACCGCCCAATTCCACCCCGCAAATCGACCGCGCTGCACCACCAAGCGGTTGTCTTCCGGATGGTTCAGGAAATAATGGAAGACGAATTTTTCCCCCGGATCCTGCCAGCCAATGATCTGACCAAAACGCAAATCATTAAAAACCAGCGTATCCGACCACTGTTCCACGGTGTAAAATTGTTGTGAGAACCGGACAAGCTTATGCAGGCTTTCGTGGTCGCGCGCGGGGTTTAGCAGCGAGTCGTTGCGCGGAAAATATTGAAACTGAATATGTTTCTCCTTATCGAACAAGGATCTGAAGCCAACATGATAGCCGCGGTCGTCGCCCACCACCACATACCACAGCCAGTTTTGGAATGGCGTCGGCGTTGTGAAATACCGGGTATACTGCACCTGTTCGGCTGCCAGAATTTCCCGGGTGTCTGCATCAATTTTATGTTTGTTGACAAGGCAATACACCAGATACACATTGCAGGTGATCAGGCCAAACTTCCACCAGAACGCCCGCCTGAGGTGCTTTTTCCTCAAGAAAATTAAAGCAAAACAGGCAATTCCAGGTCCAATGGAAAAAAATGGATCTGCTACATAAATAACATTGAAAGAAATCCTCCGGTGGCTGAATGGTTCAAACCATCCCACGCCGTAATTGTTAAAAGCGTCAATAAAGAGGTGGAAAAAGATGGCAATGCCAAAAAATAAAATCCATTTTCGCAGGGAAATATTGTGGGGCCTGTGCAAGCGTTCCGCCAATAACGCCAGGAAAGGGGCGAAAAGCACGACAAACAAAAAAGAATGGGTAAAACCCCGGTGTGCCAGTAAACTGCCGGGCGTATCCATCCAAAACGCAGCCAGAAAATCAATATCCGGAATACTTTGCGCCATCGCGCCCCACAACATAGCCTTTCTGCCAACGGTTTTTCCGGCAAAAGCTTCACCCATGCAGGCGCCAATGGCAATATGTGTCAGAGAATCCAAATCTTTATCTTTCCAGAGCAACAAATATAGCAATTCTATGTTTGGTTTTTTTGTTTCACTTCTGATACCTTTGCACCCAATGATAAATATAGCTGCTTTTCCGCTGCATCACCATCTCCTGCCCCCTGGCAAGCGATAAGGTGTTGGCGTTTTAAAACGGAACAGAATTACACCAAACCCGGCTTGTCGTGCTCACGGCAAGCCGGGTTTTTGTTTACCCGCCGTAGCAACTTACGCAGCGCACCATAGGCGTGCAAGTAAGTTGCGAAGGCGTGTCACCAAACAACAAATCAACACACAACAAAAACCCTCAACGTAAAGTCATAAACATGCTCAGATTAGCCATTCAAAAATCAGGTCGCCTCTTCGAAGACTCCACTGCCCTGCTCCGCGATGCGGGCATCAGCTTTAACAGCAGTCCCAACCGCCTACTCCGCACCCAAGCCTCTAATTTTCCGCTGGAAATCATCTTTCTCCGCGATGACGACATCCCGGAATACGTTGCAGGCAATGTGGTAGATGCCGGCATCGTAGGTGAAAATGTCGTGCTGGAAAAGCAAAAAACCGTTCAAACCATTGAGCGTCTTGGCTTTGGAAAATGCCGCATGAGTATAGCCCTACCCAAAAACATTCCATTCCAGGATATTCAATCGTTGCACCAATTGCGGATCGCGACCACCTACCCAAAGGTGTTAGAAGCCTATTTAAAGTCCCAAAACATTACCAGTGAAATACATGAAATCAGCGGCGCCGTGGAAATAGCCCCTTCCCTCGGCTTGGCTGATGCCATTTTCGACATTGTGGGCACCGGAAGCACCTTACTGGCCAATGGATTGCGGGAAGTTGCAACAGTCTTGGAATCCGAAGCGATCCTTATTGCCAACCCCAGCCTTTCTACCGAAAAACAAGATACACTTGACCGACTGCTTTTCCGGCTGCACGCCAACAGAAACGCCAAAAACCACCGGTACATCCTCATGAATGCTCCCAATGAGCGCCTCGATCAAATCGTAGCCATCATTCCCGGCATGAAAAGCCCCACCATTTTACCCCTCGCAGAGCCCGGCTGGAGCAGCCTGCACAGCGTGGTACCAGAAGGCATTTTCTGGGATGTCTTGGAACAATTAAAATCAGCGGGTGCGCAAGGGATTTTGGTGGTGCCAATTGAGCGGATGATTGTTTGACGGTGGACGGTGGACGTTGGACGTTGGACGGTGGACGGTGGACGGTGGACGGTAAAAATACAACTTTTTTTTGCACTAAAATATTGATTATGAAGTTTGTTTACTATCCTGAATTGGGTAAATCCCAGTCGTTGCTGGCGCGGCCGGGCGATGAAGCAGTTATGGAAAGAAGGGAAAAAACAGCGGCTATTCT
Organism: Chitinophagales bacterium; assembly: GCA_038246345.1. Taxonomy (GTDB): domain Bacteria; phylum Bacteroidota; class Bacteroidia; order Chitinophagales; family Saprospiraceae; genus M3007. The sequence continues at coordinate 12,756 of JBBRWA010000060.1, read as the reverse complement.
GGCTGAGGTTCAACAAAACGGCGATGCTGCCTTGCGGCGATTGGCGGTTCAATTTGAGGGGCAGGCACCTGATATCCTGGCGGTGACCGAAACTGAGTTTATTGCCGCTGAATCAGGCTTGGCCGATGACTTGAAAAATGCCATCCAACAGGCTTATACCAATATTCGTCGGTTCCATGAACCCCAAATAAAGCAAGAAGCGCCTATTGAAACCATGCCCGGCGTGTCCTGTTGGCGTAAAAGTGTGGCCATCGGTAAAGTGGGGCTGTACATCCCCGGCGGCACCGCGCCCTTATTTTCCACCGTGCTGATGCTGGGCATTCCGGCACAATTGGCAGGTTGTGGCGAAATTATCCTTTGCTCGCCCATGCAGAAGGACAAAAAAATACATCCCGCCGTCTTGTTTGCTGCCCGCCTTTGTGGCATCCAGCAGGTGTATAAAATTGGCGGCGCACAAGCCATCGCAGCCATGGCTTATGGAACAGAAACAGTACCTAAAGTCTGGAAAATCTTTGGCCCCGGCAATTCCTGGGTCACCGCAGCCAAAGCGCTGGTCAGCCTCGATGGCGTGGCCATTGACATGCTGGCAGGGCCATCAGAAGTATGCGTTGTGGCGGATGCCAGCGCAAACCCCGCGTTTGTGGCAGCCGATCTACTCAGCCAGGCCGAGCACGGTGCTGATAGCCAAGTGTTGTTGATTTCAGATTCGGAGGCATTGATTCAAGCGGTAGAAAAGGCGTTAGCGGTTCAACTAGAGGCACTTCCAAGACATGAATTCGCAAGACAGTCCTTGGAAAACAGTCACGCCATTTTGGTAAAAAACCTGGATGAAGCGCTCCTTTGGGCCAATGCTTACGCACCAGAGCACCTGATTCTCGCCATTGACCAGCCCGAAAAATGGGCTGAAAAAGTGGAGGATGCCGGTTCCGTCTTTCTCGGCCATTTCAGCCCCGAAAGCGCTGGCGATTACGCATCCGGCACCAACCACACCTTGCCAACCAGCGGCCAGGCCCGCACGAGCGCCGGGGTATCCGTCGATAGTTTTTTGAAAAAAATAACGTTCCAACAAATTAACGCCGCGGGGCTTTCAAACCTTGCGCCCAGCATCACCACCATGGCCAAGGCAGAGGGTTTGGATGCCCATGCCCGCGCTGTGGAAATACGCCTAAAAAACAACACATGAACAACGCCGCAACATTGACAGATGCACTTTCCAGGGCAAATATCCGAGCCTTAAAGCCATATTCCTCCGCGAGGGATGAAGCCCCTGACTCCGCATCAGCGCAAGCGCGTATCATGCTGGATGCCAATGAGAACAGCTTTGGCGGGCCGCTTGAAGAAGATTTTTCGCGATACCCGGATCCTCAACAGCGCCCACTAAAGTCAGCCTTAGCCAATTTGAAAGGCCTTAATCCAACCCAAATTTTTATCGGAAACGGCTCCGATGAAGCCATCGACTTGCTGCTCCGCGCTTTTGTGGAACCTGGCCGCGATAACGTCGTGATCATGCCGCCAACGTATGGCATGTATGCCGTGCAAGCCAATATCCACGGGGCTATTATCCGGCAAGCCCCCCTAAAACCTGATTTTTCACCTGACGCCACGGCTGTTCAGGCTGTCATGGATGGCAACTCCAAACTGCTGTTCCTCTGCTCCCCGAACAACCCTACCGGGCAATGCCTACCGGAGGATTTTGTCTTGGAAATGCTCCATAGCTTCCCCGGATTGGTGGTTGTAGATGAAGCTTACATTGACTTTTCCGGGCAGCAATCCTGGAGTCAAAGACTTCAAGAATTTCCCAACCTGGTCGTATTACAGACCCTCTCAAAAGCCTGGGGACTGGCCGGACTGCGCGTTGGCGCCGCTTTTTCTAACACCGCCGTCATTGCTGTTTTAAACAAGGTCAAATATCCGTACAACCTCAACCAAATGGCCATACAATTGGCCACAAAAGCGCTTTCCCTAGCGCATAAAACCCAAGAAAAGGTGCAACAGGTACTGCTGGAACGAACGCGTTTGAGCAACGCGCTTACAACCATTCCAGCCGTAGAAACGGTTTTTCCCAGCGATGCCAATTTTTTACTCGTACGCGTAACAGATGCCGGTGGCCTGTACCAGCATTTGGCCCAACAAGGGATCATCGTGCGCAACAGGAGCCGGGAGATGCATTGTGAAAACTGTTTGCGCATTACCATTGGAACGCCTGAAGAAAATGAGCGATTGCTCACTGAAATGGCGAATTATTCCAGCAAATAATTACAGGATTGAGCGGAGTGAGAATTTGTCAACTTTTTTTTCAAGTTGACAAATTTGACTCAATGCCAAAATAAAGTTTGAAATGCTGTTTTTTGCAACCCTGTCAATTGACTTTCGACACACCTCCATGGACAGACAACATCAATGTCAGATTTCTACAAACGTTGGACCTCCCGACCTTCGGTACAGGACAGGTTCTCCGAGGTCTTGGGTCAACGACATTGACATCGACATAAAGCTACCTAAACATGAAAAAAATACTTTTCCTCGACCGCGACGGCTGCATAATTCAAGAGCCGCAACCCGACCAACAAGTAGACTCCCTGGAAAAACTGGAGTTCCTGCCCGGCGCGATTTTCGCACTCGCCCGCATCGCGCGGGAGCTCGATTACAGCTTTGTCATGGTCACCAATCAAGACGGACTTGGCACCGATTCTTTCCCGGAAACAAGGTTTTGGCCCGCCCACAATAAAATGCTTAAAACGCTTGAAAACGAAGGTGTTGTGTTTGAAAAAATGCACATCGACCGTTCCTTTAAGCGAGAAAACCTGCCAACCAGGAAGCCCGGAATTGCCCTGCTCACGGAATACCTGGATGGCCCGGTAGACCTGGCAAACTCCTTTGTCATCGGCGACCGACTGACCGACATGCAACTGGCGCAAAACCTCGGCACAAAAGGCATTTTAATCCAAAATACAACCGCTATCGCCGCAGAATCGACACCCGGTGTCGTGTTGCGGCACGCCAGCGGTACGGAGTACAACCCCGAAGGACAAGCATTAGCCATAGATTTAGTCGCAGATCATTGGGAGCAAGTGTATCAACATTTAAAACTTCCGCCCCGGCGGGTAGAACACCGCCGAAAAACCAAGGAAACGGACATTACGATCGACCTGAACCTGGATGGTACGGGTCAAAGCAACATACAAACAGGCCTTGGCTTTTTTGATCACATGCTCGACCAGTTGGCGCGACATGGCAATCTCGACCTGCGCATACATGCCAAAGGCGACCTGCACATCGACGAACACCACAGCATAGAAGATACCGCGCTGGCCCTTGGAGAAGCGTTTTCCATGGCGCTCGGCGACAAGCGGGGCATTGAGCGCTACGGCTTTACACTGCCCATGGACGATGTGCTGGCCCAGGTTGCCCTCGATTTTGGTGGGCGCCCCTGGTTGGTTTGGGATGCTACTTTTCGCCGGGAGCGCATCGGGGAAATGCCCACAGAAATGTTTCTCCATTTTTTCAAATCATTTTCCGATGCCGCCCGCTGCAACCTCAACATTCGGGCTGAAGGAGAAAACGAGCACCACAAAATCGAAGCAATCTTCAAAGCCTTTGCAAAAGCACTAAAAATGAGTGTCAAACGCGATCCAAACAACCGGGAGCTACCCAGTACAAAAGGAATATTATGAGCAAAATAGCGGTGATCAAATACAACGCCGGCAACATACAATCGGTGCTTTTTGCCCTGGAACGCCTGGGTAAAACAGCCGTTTGGACCGACGACCCCGACGAAATCAGGAGCGCCGACCGGGTCATATTCCCCGGCGTTGGCGAGGCCTCCTCCGCCATGCAGCACCTCCGCGAACGCGGCCTCGATCAGGTAATTCGGGGGCTAAAACAACCAGTGCTGGGTATTTGCCTGGGCCTCCAGTTATTTTGCCGCCATTCAGCAGAAAACGATACAACCTGCCTGGGCATATTTGACGTAGATGTCCGATTGTTCAACAGCGGTGCTATTAACCTGAAGGTGCCACACATGGGCTGGAACACCCTGCAAACCGTTCAAGGACCATTGTTTGAGGGCATAACTAAAGACGATTTCGTATATTTTGTACACAGTTACTACGCTGACATCAGCGACAATACCGTGGCTAGCACCCATTACGGCCACCCATTCAGCGCCGCATTACAGCGCGATAATTTTTACGCCGTCCAGTTTCACCCGGAAAAATCTGGGGCGGCTGGGCAAAAAATCCTCCAAAATTTTTTATTGACGGTGGACGGTCGACGGTCGACGGTGGACGGGGCACATCGAAGTGCTTTGCTTTGAAAGTGTTTTTCAGCACCAATAACACAGCATTTGAGCCTAGAATGCTGAAACTCAATACCAAAAGTAAGTCTCAATGCTGTGCCCCGTCCACCGTCTACCGTCCACCGTCCACCGTTAAAAAAATGCTTGCCAAACGAATCATTCCCTGCCTCGACATCAAAGATGGCCAAACCGTAAAAGGCGTAAAATTTGAAAACCTGCGCCATGCTGGCGACCCAGTGGAGCTTGCCGCTGCTTACGCACGGCAGGGTGCCGATGAACTGGTATTTCTCGACATTGCCGCTACCCAGGAAGGCCGCAGCACTTTTGTGTCTTTGGTACGCAGCATTGCCCAGGTGCTGGATATTCCTTTTACCGTTGGCGGCGGCATTCGATCGGTAGCCGAAGTTGGTGCCTTGTTACAAGCGGGGGCCGACAAAGTCAGTGTAAATTCAGCAGCCTTGCGCCGTCCGGAATTATTGGATGAATTGTCCGCCGCTTTTGGCAGCCAATGTGTGGTACTGGCTGTCGACGGCCAGCCGGATGTCGCGGGAGAATGGTGGGCCTACCTCAACGGTGGGCGTATTCCGACGACACAACGCGTGCTCGACTGGGTGCGTGAAGCTACTGATCGCGGTGCCGGAGAAATATTATTCACCTCCATGGCACATGATGGTACCAAGTCGGGATTTGCCAACGACATTACCCAACAGGTTTCTACCGCCGTATCCGTTCCCGTAATTGCATCAGGCGGCGCGGGTACCATGCAGCACTTTGCCGATGTTTTCAACATTGGAAAAGCCGATGCGGCATTGGCCGCCAGTGTTTTTCATTTTGGGGAAATCCCCATTCCATCACTTAAAAACTACCTGAACGAACATGGAATTCCTGTCAGAAAATAAAATACCGGACTTTGGGAAAATGCCCGATGGCCTGATACCAGCCGTTGTCCAAGATGCCGTAACCGATAAAGTACTCATGCTGGGCTATCTGAACCAGGAAGCGCTAAAGGCTACAGAGACCTCCGGTTTGGTCACCTTTTTTAGCCGCTCCAAACAGCGCCTTTGGACAAAAGGCGAAAGCTCCGGCAACACCCTTCAAGTGCAGGAAATCCTGCTCGATTGCGACCGGGATGCATTCTTGATAAAAGCAAAACCCCGTGGCCCAGTTTGCCACACAGGCGACGACACCTGTTGGGGCGAAAACAACCATGCTTCCAGTTTTCTACAAGACCTGGAGGCAATCGTTTGGGAAAGGAAGAAGGCAGCCCCCGAAAGCTCCTATACGGCCAAACTATTCGCCGCTGGCATTCCAAAAATGGCGCAGAAAGTGGGCGAAGAAGCTGTGGAAACGGTTATTGAGGCACTTGGCCATGATCGAAACCGCTTGCTGAATGAAACGGCGGATTTGCTGTTTCACCTGCTGGTGTTGCTAGCTGCTAAAGAGGTGACATTAAACGAAGTTGAAGCAGTACTTCGCAGTCGTCATCAGACCATCCCTGAAACATAATACCCCAGCGCCTGAATGCTCAGCATCGGGTTGACCCCACTCGCGCTCGGGAACAAACTGCCATCTGCCACAAACAGGTTGCGCACTTCCCTGGTCTCGCCGTTGGGTTGCACGGGCGCATCCTTGTCCCCCCCCATGCGGCAGGTGCCCATTTGGTGGGCTGAAAACATTCCAAAGTCGTTGGGCCGCCATTTCCGGCGCTTGATTTCAGCCAGGCAATCTTCCAATTTGTCTACTTGCGGGCGGTAATAAATGGGCTGGTTGTGCACCACCATCACTTGATCCGCCCCGGCAGCCTCGTGCAGGCGCACGGTTTCAGCCAAGCCACGAAGCAGGTGTTTTTTATCGTAATCACTCAATTTGTAGTGAATAACAGGCTGCCCCGAGCGTTTTCCGACGGTGACACGGCCACCAAACTTGTCGCGGGTAAGGGCAATATTGACCGACAAGCGGCGAATCTGGGTCATTTGCTCTTTGAATATCTCGCCGTTTTCCCAACTCAAAGCGAATGCCGCCAAACCGGGATGCAAGGGCGGGCATTCCAACCGCACCCCATAATTACCATCCAGTCGCTCAAATTCGTTGACAATCACCGACATCATCGGTCCGTACCAGGGGAGTGTGTCGCTGCCGCCAAATGCCGCCGTGGCCGCCACTGGGTGCAGAAACAAATTCCGACCAATTTGAGGGTGCCGCAGGCCACTCTTCAGTAAAAGCACGGGCGTATGGAGCGCCCCAGAAGCTACCACCACTTTTTCTGCTTTGATTTTGACGGTAAAATATTGGTTTGAACCGGGATTTTTTACCCTGCCTTCTGCACCGGTAACCGCGCCGTTTTCGATTACAAGTCGCTGTATGTCAACATTTTGAAACAATCTTGTGCCAGCACTCATGGCATCGTGCAAGAAAGTCTGTGCCGCGCCCTGTTTGATGCCAAAACGGTCACCATAACAAGAGAAGCCCAGGGCTTTCCAGGCAGTTTGTGCCGGCACATCGTTGGGGAACCGCACATTGAGCGGAATAGCCCCACCTTTGTAATTCAGTTTTTGCGCAGCTTCAACCAGGTTCAGGTTCTGTTGGTTGTGTTGCGATTGCGCATTGACGCCATTGCGCTTTTCAATAAAATCGAAACCTGCCTGATAAGCCTTGTCCAGAAAATGTGGGTTACCATGCTGCGCCCATTCCTCCAAAACATAATCGGGCGTGCGCAAAGTAGCAGCCCAGTTGACGGTGGTGCCGCCACCGAGGGTACTGCCTGCCAGCACGGTCATACCGCCATCGAGCGACGTTAGCATGCCGCCGGCTTCAAAGTGACGCTGCAAACTGGGAAACTCCCGCTGATCCATAGCATGGGTAGGCGTATAACCACCTTTTTCCACCAGGATTACATCTTTCCCCGCAGCTGCCAGTTGTGCGGCCACAATGCTGCCGCTAGCTCCGCTACCAATCACCAATACTGCACAACTGAGGGCGGTATCGGCTGTTATTTTTTGAACTTTTAAAGGTGCCGAATCTTGGCGCTCGGAGGACTCAACGGGTTCATAACCAATCGTTTTCCAGTTTGGATTTGGCTGCCCAGGCCCCGGCACATCGCCGAAATAAACCAGGCCAACCAATTTCCGCAGGGAGTTAAAACTATTCCGCAAATCCGATAATGGGCTGGATGCCCAGCGCTTCAACAACAGCGCGCGTTGCGCTGGACTGAGTTTATCCGCAGGTTTCAGCGGGCCAAGCCAGGTGGCGCCCAGCAGGGGGCTGGCCAACAGATCCAGCAGTTGGTTGAACTGAATTTGATCCTCTTCCTTAATATTTTCAACGGCCTTCAGGATGCGCTCGGCTACCTTGGAATCGCTGGCAGCCCGTGCCCAATAAGCATCAGGGTCGTCCGGTCGCTGGATGGAAGGGATAAAGGTGTCGCAAATGGCGGTAAGCGCTGCAAGTCGGCGGGATGATTTCATGGTGCTAAAGTACTACATGCTACTATACAATTTCGCCACTCACCAAAATCTCCAGAAACCGTGTTTTTGAACTGCTGGGATCAAAAAGCATATTTCCATCATCGGAAACACCTTCGGCGATGGAAATCTCGTATTCTTCGTTGATGGAAGCCACCGCACGGTACACTTTGCCGTCTTTGGCGCTGGTACCCGCAATCACCCTGTGGCCGATGATTTCGCCTTTCAAGGTGTAGGTAGCCAGTACATATTCATAGTTCAGCAGTTCGGCTTTCCACCAAACCAGTGCGATGAATTGTTCCGTATCTGCAATGCCAAAACAAGGTATGTATTCCGTGAACTCATCGTCAGGTGTCACCGCTTCAAGTGGGTGAATGAATTCAGAGATCAGCGCATCAGAGAGCGGGTCATTTTCTGTTCCAAAGACATGATGGTCTACTTCGCCCAATGTAATGGGCATTTTAACCGGTGGAAATTTGGAAATAAAATCTGGAAAGGCAAGTTTTTTAGCCATGTACTATTTTGCAATAAATGATTCAAAGTCAGCCAATTGAGCACCTTTTAGTACGCGTGGGATTTTGGCCTGTCCGTTCATTTTCCCCCGCTGGGTTAGCCAGGAAAGGAAAACATCGTTGGGTAATATTTTCGCGCGCACTGCGCGCAAGACGTAGCGACGCTCAACAATATAATCATCGTTCAAGCGGCCCAATTCCGCATCCACCACCCGGACAAACTCTTCTGGAGTGACAGCTGGATTTTCCATGGATACATACCATTGATGTGCCCAGAAGGTGCCTTCGCGCACTGCTGCTACAGAGAACTCGCGTACGCCTGCACGCAACTGTTCGTCTACTGCCCGCACCGCGGCAGAAAGGTTGTCGATGGAAAGATGCTCACCACAGGCAGAGAGGAATTGTTTGGTACGGCCAGTGATTTTGAATTCGGCTTGCTCCACGTTGGTAAACTGAATGGTATCGCCCAAAAGGTAGCGCCAAGCGCCTGCCGTTGTGCTGAGCAGCAGCGCATAATGCACCCCTGTTTCAACTTCTTCTACCCGAAGGCTCTGCGGCTGATCGCTCAACATGTCGCCATTTTGATCAAAATTTTCAGCAGTAAACGGCACAAATTCAAAGAAAACCCCGCAATCGGACAGCAGCTTTATGGATTTATTGTCTGGATGCTGCTGGTAACCAAGGAAGCCTTCAGAGGTGCCGTAGCTGTCCATATAATGCACTGGCTGGCCGAAAAGTTGCTCAAGCGAGGGTTTATAAGGCTCCACCATGACACCACCATGAGCGAAAAGGCTGAAGTTGGGCCATATTTCATGAATGTTTTTCAACTTATGCTTTTCAATGACACGTTCCAGCACCAATTGCAGCCACATCGGGTTGCTCACAGAAAAACCAATATCCCAGGTTGGCGCTTCATCGGCGATCATTTCTATACGATCACCCCATTCGGGCACGTCTGTGATATGGCGGCCTGGTCGGTAGGAGCGCTCCATCACAAAGGGGCGGTTGAGGCCCATAATGCCCGACAAATCGCCCCACCAGTGGTTGCCCTGGCGTTGCAGTTGGGTGCAGGAGCCAATCATCAGCATGTGCTTGGTATATTGGCTGGCGGGAATGCCATAATTATTCAGGTCAAAAAACAAGCGCCTGGAACCCCGTTTCATGCCGCGCAGTAAATCCTCCGTGACGGGGATAAACTTGGAAGCCGTTTGGCTGGTGCCGCTAGACAAAGCGTAATAGGGAACGACACCTGGCCAACAAACATCCGGTGCGTCTTCAAGGTGCGCTTTCGACCACCAGCGGTTGTAAATACCATCGTAATCGGTGGCTGGAACCGCTTTTTTAAACGCTGCAATAGGGTCTTCGGCCATCATAATTTCATGAAAGCCGTATTCTAAACCAAATGCTGTAAATCGCGCTTCGCGCAGCAATTCGAGCAATTGCTGTTGCTGCAGTTCGAAGGATGGTTGGCGAGGAGTATTGACAAGCGCACCGAGTTTGGCGCTTTTTTGAATAATGGTGCCTAATATCGACATAATTGGTGACCACAGCAAATTTTTATGTTGCGGAACGCGAAGGTAACAAATAGCAAATTAAGGCCCACATGCACAGCGCTATTTTTCCATATTGCCCGGATCTAAGGATCAAAACATTCCCCAAAAAATGCTTCTGGAATGCCCTGTACTCCATGCTTGGTGTCTCAAGGTTCATGGAATAAGTTCAAACTCTAACCCGCAAGCTTATTTTTGGGCGTATATTTGCGGAAATATTCATAAATTACCATGCTATGGTCCGCTCTCTGCTCAAACTTGCTGCCGTCCTAATCGCCGCAATGCTCGTATACAATTACTTTTTCGGCACCAGTAATGAAAAAGAGAACTCCCGCAAAGTCTTTGGGCAAATGCGCGGTGTCGTCGTTTCTGTGGGCGACCTCCTTAAGTCTGAAAGGGCAAAATTTGACGCCGGGAAATACGACGCAGCGCTGGAAAAACTTGGCGGTGCCTACCGAGCCATTCGCGATCAGGCGCAGCATGTTGATGCCAAAGTATTAAAACGACTCGACGACCTGGAAAACCGCAAAGCTTCCTTGCAACAGGAACTTGACGACATCAACCAGGAAGATAATTCCCCTCCCTCCAAACCTGGAAAAAAAACGCAGCGACCCGACCCCAAAGCAGCACAAGAAAAAGCTGCCAATCAGCAACGCCGGAAAGAAGCACTGCAAAAAGAACTGGAAGCACTGCTCCGTGATTCTGATACGCTGCTCCAAGACGCACAGGAGTAAAATTGGCTAAGTTTTTGACATGTAAAGATTTTACCCCCTCCCCGGTTTAAAACTTTTGTGCATTTGTCGTTAAAATTCGGCCACTCGTAATGCCCCCTATATCTTTGATCCTTTCAGTCAAGCATCGCGCAACCATCAGGCCTGTATCCTGTTCTCTTTGCTTATTAGCATGAATTATTAATCCATTATGACAGATTTTTTGCAGCAGTTATTTGGCAGCGATTGGGAAAACTCGCTCATCATCATACTCAACCTCATCCTGATAGAGAGCTTGCTTTCTGTCGACAATGCCGCCGTGCTGGCGACAATGGTACTCGACTTACCCCCCGAGAAACGAAGTAAGGCTCTGCGATATGGAATAATAGGTGCCTATGTTTTCAGGGGACTATGCCTCATTTTTGCATCCTGGCTGATCAAAATATGGTGGCTCAAACCATTGGGCGGCGCTTACCTGCTGTACCTGACCTGGGGGTATTTCAGAAGCAAATCAACGCCAACAGCAGAAGATGATACGCTTGTCAAAGAAAATAAATGGTACTTTAAATTGACCAACGGCCTGGTAGGAACATTTTGGGCGACTGTCATTGCCATAGAAATTATGGACTTGGCGTTTTCGCTTGATAACGTATTTGCAGCAGTTGCCTTTACCGACAACATATACCTCATCTGCACAGGTGTGTTTATCGGCATTTTGGCCATGCGATTTGTAGCGCAGTGGTTCGTGACACTTTTAGAAAAATATCCATTTTTAGAAAAAAGCGCCTTTCTGGTCATCGGCCTATTGGGTATAAAGCTGTTTATCGCGCTGCCCTGCCATTTTATGAAAGATCACCACATGGCAGTATGGCTAGAGGGAGAAACGGCTGACATGATCGTCAGCGTCATTACAGCATCCTTCTTTTTTATCCCTATTCTAACATCCCGCTTCTTTGGATGGCCAAAAAGGGGCAAAGTAGCGCATCAACCAAAGGAAGGGACAAAATTGGCCAATGGTGCCATTGATGAGCATCTGCTCAAAGGGAAAAAAACAAATAATGCGGGGTAAGGGGCATTAGCCCTTCGGAAAAGCAACACTGATTATGGAGGACTTATCTCCCTTACTATCCAAAGCATAACACTTTTCATTCTCAACCCAAAGTGCCTTCACAAAGCCTTGCCTCAATGTTTCATCGTGGTATAAGTCAATGCAAATGACTCTAGAATCGTAATACGCTGCAATATCTTGCTGTAACGTATGCCCCAAAACGATCCTTTTCCCTTCGAGGTAGTGCATAATGGTATCAACTTCCGTATCTGTTAGCAATGACTTTGCCAGCCCGCGATACCAAAACACACCCACATTTGTATCAAATATTACCTTTGCCTCCGGGTTTGTAATTTCTTGGTCAGCCTTCCCGATATTTTCCTGCACAATCCGATTTATTTCAGGAATACTCAGCCCCGTCTGTACCATGTTGAGGCTGATACCGCCATGACAGAAGACATAACCGCCGATGCGTTCAATTGCGTTTTTGGTCCGTAGCCATCTTCCCAGTTCAGAATTGTGGTCGTACCAAAATTTGTAATCCATTTGCATGAGCTTGGCATTTTCCTGGTATTTGCTACGCATATACGTGGTATTACCTTGCAAATTCATGATTTCATGGTTGCCCAAAATAAAGTGCAATTTCCCGCCTGCTTTTTCTGCTTCGCCATCCAATTTGTAGAGCAGCCAGAGGCACTCTGTTACATTGATCCCACGGTCGAAGAAATCACCCACCAAAACCAAATCGCCAGTACCAAATGACCAGTTAAATTCCATATCCATCACGCCGGCACTTTGCAGCATGACCTTCATAGCTTCGAAGTTGCCTTCGATGTCTGAAAGTGCCAAAAGACGTTTGGAAGCAGGATAAATGGAAGGGGAATTCGATAAATTTTCCCGAATGGAAAAGGAGAATTTATCGCCTGTTTCAGGAATCATGCACGTGAGCCCGACCGTTTCCTTATTCGGAAACAACTGGGTAATTGCTTTTGCGCCTGTATCGCGCATCACAACATATTTCACCACCACTTTATCGCCCCTGTAAAAAACATGCGGCCCGTCAGTGTCTGCCGTAGAATTATCCACCGTATCAGCAGGTTCAGGAAATGCCAAAAGGGCAAAAGGCAGTGCCAACAGTAGTGGCAGAAGGCAAGATATATTTATTTTAAAGGGCATCG
>JBBRWA010000059.1:0-24811 GCA_038246345.1 Chitinophagales bacterium | reverse complement strand
GCCGATACCAGTCAACCCTAACCGAAATTAGCAGTCGCTCAATCTTAGATTTATCGGGCAGTTCCGGCAAACTGCTCTTTGCAAACAACCTGTCGATTTTCAGCAGCTTGTCTTCAGCCTGCGCCATAAGTGTTTCATACTCAAATTCCCCCCTGCGGATCGCCATAAGGTGTTCCCGATTGGGCCTGCGAACTTGCAATGTGCCATGTTCCAGCACTTCTGCGGCCATCTCCAATACCCGTTTTGATGCTGTTGTGGCAAATACCCAAATAGTGATGCACAGCAGCTTGTGGGTTGAAAAACTGCTGCGCCATGCCCCAAAGTTCTTCCCGGAAATTTTCCTCTTGAAAATAGAGGATGGGTGATTGCAGCCACTCACAAGGGGTTGCATTTGATTTGCGCAAATGGTGCAGCGTCTTGCGCAAATCCCAGGCATTAAAATCCAACACCTCGCCGCCATCTTCAAAAATGCTCGAGATGGTATCTTGCGGATTATTGATGGAAAGGTAGCTGTCGCGTGGATGCACGTAAATGAACCTGATGTCAAAATCGCTGTCGGGCGAAGCAAAGCCCCAGCCGCGGCTACCTGTTTCACAAGCATATAGGATGCGGATGCCTTTTTCCTTTTCTATTCGTTGGAGATGGTGAAGAATTAATGGTTGCATAACGCGCAAAACGGTGTGTAGGGAAAGAATGTTCCGGGTGTTGGTTTTTATATCGGCATCAAGATAGGCGCAACGATGGATTTATGCGATTCAAAATATTATAAACGGCTTCATGTCGCTTACAATTCATTTGTTATTACCGTTTTATGGATAAAAATCCCTTACTTTTGTAGCAGCAACCTACCTACTAATTCCACACTAAACATGAAAAAACTACTACGTTCCTTCGCCTTTCTAGGTCTTTTTTGCTTCATCTTGGCCCCAGCCCAAGCCCAAACATCGACAGACACCTTTTCCCTACATGTTGTGACCCAATTTTGGAAAACGAACCAGGCAACCAAAGATGTCACCCTTGAATTTCAAGGCGGGTCTTTTAACAACCCGCCAGGCCTTGTCAGTGTTTCAACCGCTGCGGATTCTTCAACCATTATCCTGAAATACGTCCTCAATAGTTTGGCAGATGATTACTGCTATGCTGCACGCAAAGAAGGCGACCCTGTCAATGGGGTAAATGTTGGCGATATGGTGCGCATCGCTAGGTATATTCTAGGTATAGAACCCTTCAGTTCTAATTTTGCAAAACTTGCAGCAGATGCAAACAGAAGTAACTCCATCACCACTTACGACATTGTTGAATTCAATAAATTGATCCTTGGTGTCTATCAGGAGCTCCCCAATTGGGTTTCGTGGCGCTTATTGCCTGCAAACTTCTTCACCACTTTCGAAGGCTGCCAAAAAATCCCGCAGATGCCGCTGAGCCAAGTGGACACCAGCCGCCTCACGGCACTCAAAACCGGCGATGTAGACGGCGATGCCAATCCCGCGGGGCCATACCAATTGCCGCAAAACAGTTCACTCCTACTTGGGGTGTCAAACACCCTTGTTCAGGCTGGCCAAACCGTTTGGCTGCCCATTGCCACCGCACAGAACGTGACCTTGATGGGTATTCAATTTGGGGTTAAATTTGACCCTGCTGTGATGGAATTAAAGGATTTTAGATCATCCGGAGCTATGGGTTGGACTCCTAACAATTTTGGCATTTTCCCGGGTGCTGTTTCCTGCGTAGGCTTTACACCGTCCACGCTACCCCTGAATTTTCCAGCATCCTCGGTATTGATGGAAATTCAAGTAAAAGCCTTGCAAAACTTTTCAGCACATCAGTCCATCAGCATTTCAAATGAAAAACTGCCCGGACTATGGGTCGATGAAAATTTGGTCTTGCATGCCTTAGATACCACTTTCGCCGCGCTCAGCGCCCAGATTGAGCCCATTGCGCCCGGCGTGTCAATTGGAGCGCCGATGCCCAATCCTTTTACGGAGCAAACGTCAATTTCCTTGGTGTTGGATGCGCCAAATGTTGTATATTTGGAGCTTACGGATGTATCAGGTAAATTGCATCGACGCCAATCGTTCGAACTTCCCCCGGGCCAACACAATCTGGAAATTTCAGGCGACGAGCTTCAGGCCAACAGCTTACTTTTTTACCGCATTTGGTCAGAAAACTGGAGCCGCTCAGGAAAAGTGCTGCACCGTTAAGCACGGCTGATTTTTGGCCAAAGGTGGTGGTGATAGCGTCAAATCAATACGCCTTTCAAAAGCAATTTTAATTACGGCAAATCCTCATGGACTACTACAAAATACTGGGCATTGAAAAAACAGCGACGCCCGCTGAAGTGAAGGCTGCCTATCGTAAACTGGCTAGAAAATTGCACCCGGATTTAAACCCGAACGATGCCAGTGCCAAGAAAAAATTCCAGGAAATCAACGAAGCCAATGAAGTGCTGAGCGATCCGGAAAAGCGCAAAAAATACGACGCGTACGGCAAGGATTGGGAACACGCCGAGCAGTTTGAAAATGCCAAGCGACAAGAACAGCAGCAACGATCGTCTACGCGCGGCGGCGGATTCGGGGGCGGAGCAGGGGCTTCTGAAGCCGACTTTTCCGATTTCTTTGAATCTATGTTTGGCGGGGCAGCCAATACGGGCAGGGGACAGCGTGTGAAATTCAGGGGGGAAGATTACAATACAAGCCTGGAACTGCAACTCTTGGATGCCACAAAGTCTTTCAAACAAACCATAAACGTCAACGGAAAAAGTATTCGAATCTCCGTGCCCGCAGGTGTAGAAAACGGGCAAACCCTCAAAATACCAGGCCATGGCGGCCCAGGCGTCAATGGCGGACCCAATGGCGATTTGTACCTCACCTTTTCAATTGCCAATCACCCGAAATTCAAACGCCTGGGCAATGACCTCTATGCTTCGGAAGACATAGACCTGTACACGGCCGTGCTCGGCGGAGAGCATGTCATCGATACCTTGGATGGCAAGGTGAAATTGAAAGTAAAGCCTGAAACCCAGAATGGGACTGTCGTAAAGCTGAAAGGAAAAGGATTCCCCATGTATAAAAAGGAAGGCCAATTTGGTGATTTGTACGTGACCTTCTCGCTACACATCCCGACAAACCTGACAGACAAGCAAAAAGCGCTGTTTGAAGAATTGTCCAAATTGTAACCCGTTTCAACAAAAAAAGGATGGCCGTTTTACGCGCTTTATTAGGCCAAGGTCTCCACAAATATGTTCAACCTTTCACGATATGCAAGCCATGAAATCAGACAATTTGATAGACTTAAATGCATTCTGTATCAACCACGACGTTGAAGTATCTTTCATCAGTTTGTTGCAAAAAAACGGGCTGGTGGAAGTCACCACTTTCGAAGAAAAAGCCTTTTTAGAGGTTGATCAACTGAAACAAGTGGAGCAATTCACCCGCTTGTACTACGAATTAGACATCAATATGGAGGGCATCGAAACCGTCGCGCATTTGTTGGAACGCGTCCATGAAATGCAAGATGAAATCACGACGCTCAAAAATCGACTTCGATTATATGAGCCGGCAGCTGCGGTTGTGGAAACAATTGAATAACTGTACCTATGGAAAAATGCCTGGAGGCGGGTATGTGCCAGCCGTGAATGCGAGGTTTAGTCACTAAAACCCATCATAATAAGACTTCAACAGAGCATCCGTTTCGTTTTCCTTGATCGCGGTGATAATTTTCTCAAACGATGCCGCCATCTCCGTTCGCCCATTTGCCTGCATGACATTTCGTATGTCGGCAATGGCCTTGGTCGTGGCAAAACGCCGCCATTGGCTTGTATTCAAGTTGAGCGCTATGGCTTTCATCTGCTCCACACCTTGAGAAAGCAGTGCATCATCATTGAGCCCCAGCAGGAATTTCTGGTAATTGGCTAAAAACGGAAATGAAGGGAAACCGTCAATTGTTGCAAGTTTTTTCTCAAAAAACGGCAGGTTTTCCAGGCTTGGGCTGTCTGCGTATAGCGAAGACAATACTTCCGTAAAAGCATCGCTTTCGTCTTTTTCCAGCGTTTTAGCGACGAGTGCTGCTGCTGCCGGGTCTGTTTTCAGCAAACCTTCCAACGAAGCACTCACCACGCTGTACGGCAGTTCATCCGAAATCCCTTTTTCAAAAATGGGAATATATTTTTTGTCGCCTACTATTGCCAGTGTGCCAATGCACATGGCCCGTACCTGATGGTCGGGGTCGTTTACGGCCATGTCTTCAACCTCAGCCTGAATCCTGATATCATCTGGCTCAAATCCACCTAAAGCCTTCAAACGGATTATGGCCGACTTGTCTTTCAAAGCTTCTTTTGAAACCTGGGTTGTAAGTTCAGCCTTGTTCTCCTGAAGGCCTTGGAGGGCCTCCCAGCGATCGAAGAAAAGTGGTGCATGGCGAAATTGGAAAGCCCATTCCTCTTGGGTGTGGTGGTCAACTTTCTCGCAGAGCAATGCTTTTGCCGCATCTGCATTGATGAGTGCAGGCTTGCTTGCTGCATCAAATACAAATGATTGTGAACGCTTTGTCATGCGGATTTCCTGCCGCTCAGCTTTACCGTTGTTGTCATAAATATCGACGGCCAAGGGCAGGTTGAAAATTTGTGGTGCGCCTTCCCCTGTTTGCATTTGCATGATGTGTACGCTGGCTTTTTTGGCAGTTTCATCCCAATCGTACGAAATGTCAATGCTTGGGTGGCCTGACGCGAAGAACCATTGGTTGAAGAACCATTTCCAGTCTTGGCCCGTCACATCTTCAAATGCCTGGCGCAGTTCGTCGGCTTCTACGTCGCTGTATTCGTTCTTTTTAAGGTAACGGTTCAGGGAAGTGAAAAAAGCTTCATCACCCACCAGCTGCCGCAACATGTGCAGGATACAGCCGCCTTTATTGTAAGAATGGGAATCAAACATGTCTTCACGGCTGTTGTAGCCATAGTGAATCAAGGGGTGCCCACCACCGCTGGCAGAAACCAGGTAACCTTGTTGCTCGGTCATCAGGTGGTCGTCGGCAACGTCGCGCCCGTGCTTTTGCTCCAGCCAGAGGTATTCCGAATAGTTCGCGAAGCCCTCATTGAGCGTTAGGTTAGCCCAGCTTTCGGTGGTTACCAGGTCGCCAAACCATTGGTGGAACATTTCGTGGGCCACCACTTTTTCGTTGATCCTCCCAACGTCCATCAACTCACGTTTGGTATGCTGCATAAACTCACCGAAAATGACGGCAGTTGTATTTTCCATGGCGCCGCTCACATAGTCGCGCACAACCACCTGCGAGAACTTTGGCCAAGGATAGGGGTAGTTTAACTTATTGGAGAAAAACTCCAGCATTTCTGTGGTGTATGGGTAGATATCGCGGGCATAAGGTTCAAATTTTGGCTCGACGTAGTAATCAACATCGATGCCGCGCCATTTGTCGTGTACTATGGCAAAATCTCCAATGGCCATCATAAACAGGTATGGGGCATGGGGCTTGTCCATTTTCCAGTAATCAGTGCGGGAGCCGTCGCTGTTTTTTTTGCTTGAAATAAGCAGGCCGTTGGAAAGTGTTTTGAACTTATCATCCACGGTGATGTACATTTCCTGGGTGCAGCGTTCGTTGGGCTTGTCCACGGTTGGCATCCAGAAGGAGTTACTTTCTGTTTCACCCTGGGTCCATATCTGTTGGGGTTTGTTTTTGTCGGATCCATCGGCATTGATAAAATAAAGGCCCTTGTCGCTGGTGATGGCATCCGAGCCGCCATACGAATCGCGTTCATCAGGTTTGGCGGTATAGGTAATGGCGATTTTGAATTCTTCCGTTCGGGTATAAACCTTGCCCAACTGAATGGTTAAAGCTTCCTTATTATAGTTGTATTTCAATTGCTCTGTTTTCCCATCGAAGGTAACCGACAGGATATCGAAGTTCTTGGCATCGAGCGTGACCTTATCTGTGGCGTAAAACCAGGGGCGCATGGTAAGGGTTGCTTTACCGTTGGCGCGTTTTTTAGCCCAATCGAACGATATTTCTATTTTCGTGTGGATCAGGTCAACCTCAAAAGTATGGGAGCTGTTGTAGGGCGGCAGGGAATCGAGGCTGATTCCTGCGGGTTCCTGCAAGGTGTATTCGAGCGGGGCGGTATCATCCAGATCATCGCCTATAACTGGTTTCCCCATCGAGTCCCAGGCAACTGGTTCAAGCGGATGCGTAGGAATGGCGGTGATTTTGGACCCTGTTTTCGGAGTGCAAGCAAAAAAAATGGCGATGGTGGCGACGAGCGCCGTAGAGAGAAGGTTTCTCATTAAGAAGAATAAGTGTGTGAGAATGGACAAGTGCCGCATCCACCGATTAACATGAGTCATCCCTTACTTTTCCCCAAAAATAAACGCGGGATAACTCATCATATTCGGTGGATGCGGCACTTGGGTTAATAAAGCTAACAAATAATATGCAAAGTTACCCCCAGTTTACGACTTTTGTCCCCGTTTTCGGCCAAATGCCACAAATTATGATTCAGTAACGAAACGAAACGTCTATGGAGACAAAAACGTATATCGATCAAATTTACAATCTTTGCATGGCTTATGGCCCCAAGGTGTTGGGCGCAGCGCTTATTTTGGTGATAGGCATGTGGATCGTTCGGCGGGTCACCAAAGGTTTCGACTTTTTCCTGGAGGTAAGGAAGGTAGACCAAGGGCTACGCACCTTTTTCCTGTCGCTTTCCAGCATTGCATTGAAAGTGGCGGTGGTGATTTTAGTTGCCAGCACCATTGGCATTGAAACGACCTCTTTTATTGCCGTCTTCTCCGCCATCGCTTTTTCAGTGGGTTTGGCATTGCAGGGTAGTTTGGGTAATTTTGCCAGTGGGGTGCTTATTTTGTTGTTCAAGCCATTTAAGATTGGTGACTGGCTCACCGTATCGGGCTTTTCAGGGGAAGTTGTTGAAATTCAAATCTTTAGCACGGTGCTAAAAGCCTATTCAGGCAAGCGGATTATCATTCCCAACGGGAAAATTCTGGAAGGCCTGATTGAAAACATCGTCCATGGTTCAGAGGTGGAAGTAGAGGTTGTCGTGTTATTGAATAGCAATACATCATTGGATAAACTGCGGCAGGTCGTAGAAGCAGTCGCAGCGGATTGTCCTTTTGCACTGCCAGGAAAAGCGCCAGAAGTAAAAGTTCTGGGCATTTCTCGAGACGATATGAAAGTCGAAATTGCGGTTTGGGCCAAAGGTGAGGACAACGAGGAGGCGACTTTTTTCCTGCATGAAGCACTGAAGCAAGCATTCTCCACAGCGGGCATCGAGCTGGCCAAAGAGCGCCGCCGTGAAACAATATGAGCCTTCCTGGGTTTTTAAATACCAACATATACCCTCCTTCGCAAAAACTACGGCGGGTAAAGCATCCAATATACAGCATCCATTATGGCCGAACAGAACTTTGTAGATTATGTGAGAATCCATTTCCGGTCGGGAAAAGGCGGGGCAGGCAGTGTCCATTTTTATCGTGGACCAGCCACACCCAAGGGCGGCCCTGACGGCGGTGATGGCGGGCGCGGTGGCCATATTATCCTCCAGGCTGATCCACAAGAGTGGACGCTTTTGTCCTTGAAATTTACCAAACACCTGTATGCTGAAAACGGCCAAGGCGGTCGTGGCGGCCTAAAATCAGGCTCTGACGGGAAAGATATTTTCATTAAAATTCCTTTGGGAACAGTGGTGCGCGATGCCGAAACTGGAGAGTTTTTGGGAGAAATAACGGAAAAGGGGCAAGAATTAATCCTTTTCCCCGGTGGTCGAGGTGGCAAGGGAAACACCTTCTTTAAAGGGCCTACGCACCAGTCGCCCAAGTACGCTCAACCAGGCGAGGATGGCATAGAACAATGGGTAATTCTGGAACTGAAAGTGTTGGCAGATGTCGGATTGGTTGGTTTCCCAAATGCCGGGAAAAGCACCCTGTTGAGCACGGTAACTTCCGCAACGCCTAAAATCGCAGATTACGCATTTACGACCTTGACACCCCAATTAGGCATCGTGCATGTGCGTGATAATTATACCTTTATCATGGCAGATATTCCCGGAATCATCGAAGGCGCCCATGAAGGACGGGGGCTCGGGCATCGCTTCCTGCGGCACATCGAACGCAACAGCGCCCTGCTTTTCATGATACCTGCCGATACGGAACGCAGCATCAAAGATGAATACAAGATATTGATCAATGAGTTGGAAAAGTACAATCCCGACTTGCTCGACAAGCCCCGGATGCTGGTCATCACCAAAAGTGACCTGATCGACGCTGATTTGGAAACCATGTTGAAACCGACCTTGCCAAAGGGCATTCCGATTATGTATATTTCTGCGTTGACCAACAAGAATATACAGAAGCTGAAAGATGCCTTGTGGAAGATGTTGAATGTGTAGGGTAAAAAAAAGACCCTCGCTTCAACTGGCTTGAAACGAGGGTTAATCAATAATAATGGTAGGAAGAGAGGAAACGTTTCAGCATTGCGCCTCCAAAGCAGTTCTTGCACTGTATTGAAGGATGTTGCTGATACTGGATTTTGATGGACTAAAGAGTGCTTTGGGGAGTTGAGATTTGCCGGAGAGCAGTGTGTTGAATTCAGCGTGGAGGAGGTCGTCTCCTTCAATAAGATACTTCATTTCAACGGCCTCCCCCGCAGGCATTTCATGGTACAGAAATTGAACCAGATTCAGATATGTGTAAGTTTCTTCCATAGGCCTTTTGCCAAAAAAATGGTTGATAATTGGTGAAATAAAATTTGGTTTAAAACAGTGGCTTGGGGTTCATTATTGCACCTTTATAGGAAATATTTTAGACTTTAACAATTTAAATTCCCGCTTTCCAGACATCAAGTGGAATTAATTCAATATGACCACTTTTGTAATGATGGCATCAGGCTCCTCAAAGGTTGCCTGACTGGTCGCAAAAATTAAATAAACCCCCGAAGCAACCCGCCGCCCCAAATAATCGCGGGCATCCCAAACGGCTTGGCCGCCAAGCGACTTCCCTTCAAACACCAAATTGCCGGCAACATCAGTGATTTTTATATTGGCATCGCGTGCCAGCCCACGAATGGCAATGGGGCCGTCATAACCAGGTTGCACGGGATTGGGAAAGGCATAAGCTGTCTTTTTATTCACCCTGCCTCCTTCTATGGCTTCTCCGCGCAGCGATAGCACCCCTTTCTCCGTACCGATCCAGACTTCGCCATTTTTTTGATTGATGGCGATGTCGGTAATGCCGTTGTCGAACAAAGGACTATTGGTATTGGTATAACGCGCCACCTGTGTAAGCCCATCGGGCGATTGCACAAAAATTCCGTTGGAAGTGCCAAACCATTTGCGGTTGGCGCCGTCCACAGCAATGGTTTTAACATCTTCTGTCTCCAGTAAATAGCCGTTAAACCCATCCACATTAACGATGCGGCGGCGGCCAATGCAAGGGTTTTCGGTAGAAAAAACATTGCTGCCACATTCAAAACTGATGGTGCCTTGTTGCGTGCCTATCCACACATCCCCATCCAGGTCTACGGTGATACAGTTGATGGTATTGGTCGGCAACACGCTGTTGGCTGTGGTAAATATTTTGTATCGATCATCAGAGGGGTCGTCAATATCCGCACCACTGTCAAAAACCATGACGCCAGAGTTGAAAGTCAGCACAAACCATTTGTAACCGGCTTGGTCTATGGTTACGTTCAAGACCGCGCTTGCGGGCGCTGCCGGGAAATTCTTCCAGGTATTGTCGGCCTTTTTTACGGCGATTGGCGCACTGGAGCTAAAGTTGCTGATCCAGAGGTTATTGTCGCCATCAAATGCCAGGCCGCCGATAGCAGTACGATCCGAACCGGCAGGACCAGCGTCTCTCAAAATGGAGTTGTTTTTTGTATAAAATTGAGCTTCTGCGCCCGGCACGGTAGCTTCTACCAGCCCGCCGACAAAGCTGCCCACGTAAAATTTGTTGTCTTCCTCCGGGTGCGCAGCTACGCGCCACATATCCAAATGGCATTCAGGTGGAACGATTTCTGGGTTGGATTCAGCCCAAAAACGGCTCCAAGTGTCATTTTCAAAAATATAAATTCCGCCTCGTGGATCTCTGAGGGGCGATAGGTTTGTATTTACCCCCGGTGTTGCCAGGTACACTTTATTGTGGGCAATGGAGATATCAGTAGTGAGATGCCGATAAGGTGAATTAAAGGAAAACTTATCGCACTGCCCCAAGTTCTGATCGAAGGCGCGGAAGCCATCATTTTGGTCGGCGAACCAGAATTTTTTACTGCCGCTTTCAATACCATATAATGGAAATTCGGCACCGCAGGGCCCATGTATTTCATACCGCGTGCCATCGGTTTCTATATACTCTACCGTACCGAGGCCAAAATTGTTCGCATTGTACCAGGCAACCATCAGACCAGCGCCCTCTGCACTCATGTATTTCACGGCGCGGTTTTGTTGACTGACAATTTCGCTGAAACTGTTGCCGTCATAGCGGTACAGCATTTTACTGGAACCGATCATCAAACTGCCATTCCAGACGCACATAGGGCCAACGGGTTGCCCTACCGGGAACCCATCCATCGCATTCAGCATGTGCCAACGGCTAAAATCTGCCGGATTTTCATCGTTTTCCAAAATTCTGAAAATACCCTCCTCCGTCGATGCCCACATATAGCCGCCATAAACCGCAACTGATTGGACGGCGATATTGGTGAACACAGTGTATTCAGCTTCTGCGCTTTCAACATTGAATTTCAGCACACCAAAACCACAGGCGAAATAGGCAGTTTTACCATCAAAGAAGATGTCATATATTTTTTTGTCACCAATGACGTTGGAGTTCTTTTTTATAAATGGCAGGTTCACTACGGCGCCGTCGGCGGGAAAATATAGGTCCAGGTTGCTGTTGGTGTAAGAAACCACCAAGGCTTTTGCGGCTTTGTTGTAACGAATCAGGTTGATGCCCACATCGCTTAACCCTTCTACTTTTGTAATAAAATTAGCGATTTTTTCCACCTTGTCAATTTCCACAACGGCCCATTCGGTGGCGAAGTAAACCTTTGCCTCGCTTTGTGTGACATACACGGAGCGCTGCCAAGGCAGATGCTGCCGCCATTCCCCAATTTTTAAAGGCGGAAACGCCGTGGTATCCACTTGGGCAAGGAGGTTGCTGCCAAAACTACTAAGTACAATAAGGAGGGCAAAAATGCGCATAGCTCAAAATCTGGTTTGTTTATCTAGCCGATTGGCGCAAAGCTAATGATTCAGGTTGCCCAAGCTTCCAAAACACCTGTATCTTGCCGCCAATTATCAAATTATCCCACACGCATCACGCATCACTCATCACTCATCACTCATCACTATAAAATGCAGTTGCTCCCTTTCCACGACCCTAAGCTCCTCGAAGCTGGCTGCGATGAAGCTGGCCGTGGTTGTTTGGCTGGGCCAGTGTTTGCAGCGGCAGTTATTTTGCCTAAAAATTTTGAACACAAATTGCTCAACGACTCGAAGCAATTGTCAGAAAATCAGCGGAGTATGTTGCGGTATGTGATAGAAAAGGAGGCGTTGGCTTGGGCGGTAGCAGCAGTGAGTGCCGCAGAAATTGACGAAATAAATATTCTCAAAGCCTCTTTTCTGGCGATGCACCGCGCCTTGGATGCCCTCAAGCTTCGGCCGGAAGCCTTGCTCATTGATGGTAACCGTTTTGTTCCGTATCTCAACACGCCGCACAGTTGTGTCGTGAAAGGCGATGGCAAGTACGCTTCCATTGCGGCAGCGTCGGTGCTGGCCAAAACCTGGCGTGATGAAGCCATGCAAGGGCTGCACCAACAGTTTCCGCATTACAAATGGGCAGAGAACAAAGGCTATCCTACAAAAGCGCATCGCCAGGCTATTCGGGAGCAGGGGCCAAGTCTCTGGCACCGCCGTACATTTCAGTTGCTTCCAGTTGACGAACAACTTTCATTATTTTAAAATTCACCAACCATATAGATTTATGAAATCGCTAAAATACCTCTTTTTCTTCCTTCTTGGCATCGCTGTACTGATTGGTGGGCTTGGACTGTTTGCCAAAAGCAGCTACCATATTGAGCGCAGTATTGCGATTGATGCGCCCAAAAATTTAGTTTACGACCAAATCAGGCTCTTTAAAAATTTTCATGATTGGTCGCCCTGGAGCAAGTTAGACACGACAATGATCCTGACATACAGCGGTACCGATGGTGAAGTGGGCGCTACCTACAGCTGGAAGGGCAACGACGATGCGGGTGAAGGCAAGCAGACGATCAAAACCCTTTCGCCTGACAGAATTGAGTTGCTGATGGAAATTGTCAAACCCTTGGAAATATCAATTCCGGCGTATTTCAACGTCACGGGCGATGCAGAAAAAACAAACGTGACCTGGGCCATTGAGCTTCAATTGCCATTCCCAAGCAATGTTTGGGCGATGTTTACCGACATAGACAATGCCATGGGCACCGACTATGCGCATGGACTTGGATTCCTAAAACGCCGCTGCGAAAGCATGGCCCATAAAAAGTACCACGGCTACGAGGTTGCAGAAGCAGATATCCCCGATACGCACTACCTCAGCGCCCGCAAAGTGGTGCCATTTGAGGAAATCGGCCCATATTTTGCGGAATTTATGCCGCAGCTCACAGCCGTTGTCGATACAGAAAAACTTACCCTGGTAGGGGCTCCTTCTGGCCTCTTCTGGACTTACGACAAGGAAAAAAAGCAGACGGATATGGCGGTAGCATTACCGATCAAGGAAGCAAAAAAGCAAGCCAAAGATTTTGAAATGTACAAAATTAAAGGTGGAAAGGCCTTGGTTATTGATTATTTAGGCGATTATTCCATGATGGTAGACGCGCACCTGGCCATGGAGGATTACATGGCAGGAAACAGGCTTCGGAATATCCCGCCCATGATTGAAGCGTATGTGACCGACATAGGATCTGAACCCGATACAACCAAATGGGTTACGAAGGTGATCTATTTTGTGGAGCCAATGCCGGATACGGCGATGGTGAAGAAATAACCTCCCCCTGGCCCCCTCCGAAGGGGGGCAGGGGGGAGGCAAGGATGCCAAAACAAATTACAAAACTTTCAAAAAATGCGCCATCTCATTCGTCTCACAGCGTTCGCCCTTTTGTGCAGCGTCTTTTTTACTTTTTGCCAAAAAGAAAGGTTCACCACCAATCAGGGGGACAAGCTGGAATTTAGCACAGACACTTTGCGCTTTGATACCGTTTTTACACAATTGGGCTCCGCCACGCGCTACTTCAAAGTGTACAACAAGCACAAAAAGAGCATCCGAATTTCAAAGATTTACCTGGAAAACGGCGCTTCTTCCCGCTTCAACCTGAACATAGATGGTATTTCCGGCGACAGCCAAAGCGACATTGAGATAGCGCCAAACGACAGTTTGTACGTTTTTGCAGAAGTCACCATCAATCCCAATGATTCCATTAGCCCGTTTATTTTAGATGAAAACGTCGTGTTTGAAACCAATGGAAACACCCAGAAAATGGTGTTGGAAGCATGGGGTCAAAACGCCGTTTACCTGCCTTCCCGTTTCGGCGCAGGCGGTGTGGTGGGCTATGGCTGCAACGGCGGTGAATGGGTTTGGGACGACCCTCGGCCTTATGTCATTTATGGTATTTTGGTCATTGATTCCTGCACCGTGCGCATCCCTGCTGGTACACGCGTATACGTGCACGGAGGCCTCGGGAAAGTGGTAACCCCCACCGAAGTGTACCGATACAACGATGGCTACCTGGCGTTTCAGGGCATCGGAAAGTTGATCGTAGAGGGCACTAAAGAAAAGCCCGTCATTTTTGAAAGCGACCGCCTCGAACCTGAATTCGATGAGGATCCCGGGCAATGGACAGGCATCTGGTTGCAAGAAGGCACCACCGGCCACAAGTTGGAACACTGCATTGTCCGCAATTCTGTAATAGGTATACGGGTAGATTCCGCAGCAGCGCTGACGATGCGCAATACCCAAATTTACAGCACCGGGAGCAGCGGCCTTATTGGGATTCATGCTACAATAACGGCTGAAAACTGTCTTTTTTACAGCAATACTGGCTATTCTGTACAATTGGAGTATGGCGGCGATTACAGCTTTACTTATTGCACTGCTGCCAGTTATGGGGTGGATGGCGAAGCCCTTAAAATGGGGAATGCCCTTTGCCTGGATGCCGGATGTATCGACTACGTGTTATACCCGCTCAAAGCGCGTTTTCAAAACTGCATCTTTTTCGGGAGCCGCGCCGATCAGGTCACCTTGTTCGATCGGCTCGATGACGGTACGCAGTTTGACTACGAGTTTAAAAACTGCGTGGTCCGCGTCCGCGACCTGATCAAGCCTACTGCCTATCCCGATTTTGTAGACCATTGCCAACCCTGCATCATTGCCGATGGCCAGGACACCATTTTTGTAGACCCCAACAAGCGCAATTTCCGGCTCGACACCCTGCACTCTATCGCCAACCGCTACGCCGTGCCGGTGAATGGAATAGATAAAGACCTGGATGGAAAACCCAGGGATGCAATGATGCCTGATGCGGGATGTTTTGAAATTGAGTTCTAACGATAGACGGTAGACGGTAGACGGTTTGCACAACATCCGTTTTTTACCTTGAACGGAGTGTTTCAGCACCTAAATTCAAAATTTGTGTAGATAATCTTGGCTTGAGTGCTGAAAATCAATTCCAATAGCAATAACGAAAGCTGTGCCACCGTCCACCGTCAACCGTCCACCGTCCACCGTACTAGTTGTAACCTTTGGGAGAAAAACCGTGTCTACTTCTTCAAACACCGAAATGGGCGGGTAAGACCGCCGGGGAAAAATGGCAGAAACCCTTACAGATGAAGTATTGATTCAACAAGCCCAGGCGGGCCAGCAAACGGCGTTTGCCATTCTGGTACGCCGCTATGAGCAGTATGCATTCACCTTGGCATTGCGCTTTGTGAAAAACAGGGAAGATGCGCACGAAGTGGCGCAGGATTCCTTTCTGAGGGCATTTCGGTATTTGCCAGATTTCAGGGGCGATGCAAAATTTACAACCTGGTTTTACAAAATAATCTATTCCACTTCGCTCAATTTTTTAAGAAAACAAAAGCCTGATATTCAATCGCTTGATGATGACAATAGGCCAGTAAAAATACCGAATACGGGAGAGAAGAATGCCGCACACCTATTGGAAGAAGAAGAGCGGAATGCTGCTATAAAACAGGCTATCGACCAACTTTCGCACGACGATAGCGGCATCATTACCCTGTTTTACCTCTATGAAAACAGCTTGGAAGAGATTTGTCAGATCATGGGACTCACAATGTCCAATGCCAAGACAAAACTTTGTCGGGCCCGTCAACGTTTAAAAGGTGCTTTGACGGTGGACGATTTTCGTTGATCGTTGATAGTTTGCACGACTTTTGAACGCTGTATTGGCATTTTTTTTCAGCACCCAATCCAAAATCCAATTGATAATAGGCTTTGGTGCTGAAACTCAATACCAATAGTAATACCCAATGTTGCGCAATGAACATCTATCAGTTTGCACGGTGTTTTATATTTGACTTGGCATTGCGTTTCAGCACTTAATCGAACATCCAATTAATAGTAGCTTTGGTGCTGAAACTCAATATTAATAGTAGTACCCGATGTTGAGCAACGATCAACGAACAACTATCAACGAACAACGAACAACGGACACACCGTCTACCTTGAAAGAAATGATCAACGAAGAAATGCTTTGGGACTATGCTGATGGGTTTCTACTGGAAGCGGAAAAGCGACAAGTAGAGGCTTATATGCAGCAGTATCCGGAATACCGGGTGAAACTTGAGTCGATACTGGCCGAAAAACGCGCTTTTGCGGCTATGCCCCTGGAAAAACCTAAGGCTGGTTTCGCCGATGGCGTCATGGCAGCCTGGGCTGCGGAACAGGCAGGTGCTGTAGCGGCAAAACCCGCAAAACCCCGCGACTGGATTTTATGGGCCTTGGGAGGATTCATGGGAGTTTTGCTTCTTGGCGCATTGGTACTGGGCATTGGGCTGGCACCTGCCATGCCGACGGTGACCATACCCGACCAATACGTGTCGCAACTGCCAGTGGTAGACTGGGCAGCGATATTGGGCAGCGCCGTACTGCGCTACGGACTAATATTGATGCTCGCTGTATTGATGTTACAAATTTTGGATAAATATTTGCAGCAACGTAACCGACTCGCTGTGGCGCACTAATGCCATGGGCTATAATTATGGAAAAGGATAAAAAAAAGACCAAATTCGTGTACCAGCCGGAGTATCCAGGCGGGCCGAAAGAATTGACCAAGTTCATATACACGCACTTGCGCTACCCAAAAGTTGCATTTGAGGGAAATGTGGAAGGCACCGTATACATGGAGTATGATATTGACCATCAGGGACTTGTAGTAGCCACCAGGGTGCTTAAGGGGCTGGGTCACGGTTGCGATGAAGAAGCTGCTCGTGTGGTGAAATTGTTGAAATTTGATGTGGCACGCAACCGCGGTATACATGTGCTGTTTCACCAAAAATTGCGGGTTCAATTTAAAAAAACCAAGGAAAAACCTGCGCCCATGCCTGCACCAGCTCAGATGCAGGTGGCTTACACGGTCACGCCAACCGCGCCGGCCTCCCCGGCAAAACCTACGGAAAAGCCAAAGGAGGAAACAATTTACAACTATACGATTAAGTTATAGCGCCATTTTGGACAAGGCAAAGCCAGGGGAAACCTGGTGCCCAATAGCGTGAAGGATTAAAAAGCATCCAGTTTTTACTGAACCATATCAGATAACGGCGCAACATGCGATGCTGCCGCAGCTACCTTTGTATAGTTTAGCCTGTAAAAAACGAATTTTTGCGCTCTCCGGGTTATCACCAGTTCGGCTTGACGGAGGATGCGCAACTGCTGTGAGGCCAGCGCTTGTTCGATCTTCAATGCCTTAAAGATGTCGCCAACGTTTACTTCTTTGTTTTTGTCAATTACCTGCAATATATCCAACCGCAAGGGATGGGACAATGCACGCATAACAGCCAAAGACGCTCGCAACTTTTCATGGGCAGGAAGGAGGGGGGCATCGTGTTTGTTCATAGAATCCTTCTTCTTTTGCTTTGCAGTGCAAATATTGCGTAAAGGGTTTGTTCGACAAACTTTTTGAGCAAAAAACATGAGCCACCCCAGACAGGAGTGGCTCATACAAGAAGGGAAATACGTTGTTCTTTTGGCGTTATTAGGCAGCCAGATCCTCTACAATGGTAGAAATGTGGCCCAACCGGCCCTTGTCGAGGGAGTAGAAAATAAATTTCCCGTTCCGCTCGGTCAGTACTACGCCAGCTTTGCGCAGGATGGCCAGGTGCTGGCTGGCTACACTTTGCTCCAGCCGGAGTTTCACGTAGATTTCAGTAACGGTCAAGCGCTTGCTCTCATCGAGCAAGTCGATCATGCGCTGCCGCAATTTGTGGTTTACGGCGCGCAATACCAGTGCTGCTTTGCGGAGTTCAACGTAGTCGAGGAGGATGTCATCCTTCCCGTTTTTTAGGGAAATCGAATCGCTTTTTGTCTTCTTCATACAGAATGTTTTGAAAATGAATGTTGTTAGTTTTCTTCCTAACCATTTCCTACCAATAACTGTGCCAATTCGGTATGGAGGTATTATAATATTTGTATTAATAGTAAGGCATAAGTAGTTTGATTAAAAGCAACAAACATGATGGAAGTATCCTCAAATTGTAATTCTATTGTATTTTAGCTTTAAAAAATAGCTTTGTCTGATTTTGTAATATTTGGCAATTTCATGTAAAAAGGCTCAAAGTATGCAACATCTTGAAAATCAGCATTTTGAAAAAAAAGCTCTGCAAAAACGGCCAGATTTGCTGCAGAGCAGAGCCGTTCGGAAAAAAATACCGTATTTTTTAAATGCACTCCACTCCTTATTTTATCGCTACCGTTTCCGGAGATAACGGCACAAGTCATTTTGTCGCTTGCTGGTGCCGAATCGACAGTAGCAATTGCCTGAACCATGTAGTTTTCAAACAAATTGTATTCTAAAACAAGCGGTTGTGCAGGCGCTAATATTTGCAGCTCCGCATCATATACAGCCGTCCAGATTTCCTGGCGGCGGGCATCCAAAGCCGGCACAAACACAACGGGGGCCGTTCCCTTTTCAGTCCCGGCGTACCAGTCGCGCGCGGCTCCCGCCAAAGCCAACAAAGTATCAACAGCGATCAAAGGCTTGTCGAGCGCGTAGCAGATTCCCTTGGCCACCGATGCGCCCACGCGCAGGGAAGTGTAAGCACCCGGGCCACTGCTCAGGGCCACCGCGTCCAGCGAAGCCAGCGGGATCCCCGACTTTTTGACGCAGGAATCTATCTGCAGGGTAAGCAGGGCGGCGTGGCTGCTGGCCTCCAGCGTTTCTTCCAGGGCGATTACTTTCCCGTCCACGGCGATGGCGGCGGAACAGACTGCTGAGGCGGTTTCGATGAGTAGGATTTTTGCCATTGTGGGGGCAAAGATGGGGGGAAATGAATGCAATCCTGCGCTAAAACTGTTCAGATTTTCTGAAACTTCGCGCTGCGCCTGCCTGCTATTAAAAAATACATGCCAGCCTGCAGCCCCCCAAGGTCAATCCGATGCCCTGTTTTTCCCTGCCTGACCCGTATTCCCATGTTGTTGTAAATCTGTACTTCCGATACATCGCCCTGGACAGGGACGTCTACATAATCGGCGGCAGGATTGGGGAAAAACAAGATTGGGTCAGAAAGGGCCAATGCATCCAATCCTACCATGTTCGGTACTTCGGCCGCGCCAATCGAGCGCGCCGACGTAGAAAAAGGCAGGCCATAAAAATCCAGGGCGGGTTGCGCGACCATCTTTCCAGCCCCTTCAGCCGGGCAGCCTGCAATCAGGTGAAAATCCTCATTTGGAGCGTCTGTCAGGATATTGACAGCGGAACCATACAGGAGCGGATTGGGGTCCTTGATGGCATCCAATGCAGGCGTATCCCAGTAGGGCCCATTGAAGTTGGCTTGTTGGGTGCTTTGATACAGGTTGTGGCTAAAACTAGCGGCGTTGGCAGGTTGCTGCCCCCCATTAAAATAAGCCGAATTGCCAAATACGAAGAGATTGTTCTCCAGGATATTGCCGGAAAGGGTGGGGTAGAGCGCACTGGTAGTCAAAAAGCGCATGGTGGCCTGACCGCAATGGTAAAAGGTATTGTTGATGACCTTACAATCCTTGGCGGAAGACAAAGCCAGCCCCCTATACCCGCCTACGATCACGTTGGCGTAGAACTCGAGGTTCTTGACCTCAAAATCGTCGCCCGGGCAATAAAACTGTGCCCCTGTATCGCCACCCAATTCAAAAGCCACCCAGGGAGCCTGAGACGCGTTGACAAAAAGGTTGCGTTCCATTCGGATATTGGAAGCGCCGCCTTTGATGTGCCCGCCAGTAAGGCAGTTTTCAAATCGATTGTCCTGAATGAGGCCTGCATGGCACACATTGTAATCCATGGCGCTGACCGCCGGGAAATCCCGGAATACACAATGCGTGACGGCGAAACTGTCAACGCCGCCGAATTTAAACCCTGCGATGGCGTTTGGGTCAGTCACGTTGGAAAAGCTGCAACTGTCCACCACGATAAATTTGGATTGGGTGCTACAACTCCCGCCATTGTCCACGCTGAACAAACGGCCCGGGTAGGCAGCATTCCCCTTGAAGGTGAGGTGTTCAAACCGGAGGTAGGCGCAGCTGATAAATTGCCAGGTTCCGGCAATCTCGACCACATCCTGCTGGTACGGGCGGATCACGATCCAGGCGGCGTCATTTCCTTTGAGTTGGGTCACACCCTGATATCCAGCATAGTTGCCGGCATGTAAAAACACCGTGTCGCCCGGTTGAATGGCCTGGGCATTCGCGGCGGTTTGGATGTTGGGAAACGGCTGCCCGGGGCCGAGGTGTACCTGGCAAAAAACTTGCAGGGGCGCGGCTGCGAGCAGAAAAAAAAGGAGGTATTTCATAGGTTGAACCATTGAAGAGATGCTGTGTGAATAATGTATACTTTTATCGGTTTGTATTGGCGTTGCGAATGTTCATCTTTCCAAGTTTTCGTCACCGATCCCTTGACCTTCCTCCGAAAACCTTGAACCTAAAGTATGAGCTTACAATTTCTCCACTTTCAAGGTCAGTAAGCCCCGGGTGGTCCAAATCTTTACGAGGTATATTCCCGAGGCTGCCTGATCCAGGTGTAAATCCTGCTTGCTGAATCCGGGCTGTATATACCATTGCTGGTGGTTCATCAGACGCCCTGCCATGTCGAAAACGTCCATGTTAATGGCTGTGGAGAATGGCGAGAATACTTCGAGGTATCCGTTGTTATCAAAGGGATTGGGCACAATGCGGCAACGTATATCGCCGAGGTCCTGCACGGATTTTGTGGAAGAAAAATTGGACGCCGGGTACAATTGAGTGGCTGGAATGGTGCTGGGGTCTACATCCGAAAAACCCCATTGCAGTTTAATTTCTGCCTCGCCTCCAATCTCAAATAATTCCACCTTGATGGGGTATTGTATTCCTTGTTCCAGGTGTATTGGGCCTGCAATACGGACGCCTCCGTCGCTGGGGATCCAACTATCTATGATCAGGCTATCGCTGACCCATAAACGCACCCCGTCGTCGCCGGTGAGGTAGAAATAGTAATTGTCGGTAAGCCACGGCTCAAGTTTCCCAAGCCAGCGCACGGCGAAATTGCCAGTACCAATAACAGGCTCAAATGGGCTGCCAGCCCAATACAAGTCCAGCGTTGGATCGATGCGCCAGGCCGTAATTGGCTGAGAAAAGTTTCCGGGATCTTGGTTAAAATAAAGACCCAGTAGCCCTGTTCCGGAACCCGTTGGCAGCAACTGGTATTGGGCAACCAGGGTAAGCCCTTGTGCCGGCGTTTCAATTTCACGGGTATTGTCCTGCACGCCATCCGACCAACCTATAAATATATAGGCATCTCCGTTGAGGAAAGCAAGCGTGGGCGCTTGGAGGGTGCGCAGCATCCCGACCACACCGGTATCAATCTTTGGCGTCGTTAAAGGTTGTCCATCTAAAAAAAGCGGTAATCCCGCTGGTTGGGTTTGAAAAGACAGGACAGATTTCTGCGGATACACATCGCGCCAGACATACCGACTCAGACCGGCAGCGTCCCGGGCGTAGAGATGCACCCTATACCATACATTATGATCAGTTTCACCCAGCTGTGGGATGAAAATAACCCCCTGCTCTACCCCTGTTGTATACGGTAAACCCGGGTGGGTATGCACATTGTGATGAAAATCAATGCGCCAGGCGAGATTTTGTGGCGGCAAAGGCCCGGTCTCCGGGTCGTTGCCAAAGCCTTTGAAAATCAGGGTTTGCCCGGCTACGTAGGTTTCGCTTGGCGCCGGCAGTTCAATCCCCGCTGTAGGTCGCTGGTTGGCAGTTACCAACAAGCGGGCATTATTCGAAAAGACCGAACCGCCGGCATTGGCTATCCGGCATGAAAATACAGCGCCACTGTCTGAAAGCGCCACTTGCGGCAACACCAGGCTGTCTGATGTAGCCCCTGGAATATCGATATTATCTTGGCGCCATTGATATGTAAACAGACCATTTCCCGTTGCTCTAATGCTAAAACGGGCGGATTCTCCCACAGATAGCAACAAATCGCTGGGTTGAGTGGCCACCAGGGGAAGACCATTGGGATTATAGGTAATCCGCCAAAGCACGCCGCCTTCGCTGCTGGTATTGTCCAGCTCGGAGCCGCCGCCCAAGCCGCCCCGGGTGATGCAATAAAGGGCCCCGTCTGGATGCGTTAACAGGCACAAGGGCCGGTTGAGGCCGGTAGCAAATTCTACGGGCGTGCCTCCGGTGATAGGATTGATGTGCCAGATGATGCCTTTGCAATATTCACCAAAGAATAATTCTCCGGTGTAATTCGCCGGAAACTGGGGCGTTACAGGGTTGTAAAATGCAGCGCCGGTTACACAACAACCGACTGCATGGCCATAGGCATGGAGCGGGTCGCTGTAATTTGCCGGCGGGTTGCCTCCACCTTGCCAAAAACCTTCTTTCATAGGCCATCCATAGTTTTTACCTTTCTCTATGATATTAACTTCTTCAAATTGATCGCCGCCCACATCGCCAAGCGCCATCCTGCCCGTGCCGGGCTGAATGGTGAAGGTGAAAGGATTGCGCAGCCCAGAAGCCCATATAGCCCGGTAATCGCCCGAGTTTTGTTGATAGAAAGGGTTGTCGGCAGGAATGCTGCCATCCGGTGAAAACAGTCGTATTCGTTGCTGTTTTGCACTTCGATGATAACCAGTTCATTTTTTGAGTTCTCCACCAAAATGTCCACCCGGTTGTGCTTATCATCCTCGGTTTCCTTATTACGCTCTACACCTGCTCATTATTACTTGAATGGCTTGAGAAACATCCCCAACTGGAACTAGTTCATTTACCGCCCTACTCACCAAATCTCAACCTGATCAAGCGACTTTGAAAATTCTTGCGAAAAAAGGTCATTAATCGCTAATTTTACCCCAATTTCAAAGATTTTCGAGCGGCAATACTCCTTTTTTTCGCCACCCTTAAACAATACAAAAAGGAACTCAATATCCGCTTGCAGCCAAATTTCCAATTGTTTTCCATGTGCCCGAAAACATGACCCCTTTTTTCATTTCCACTTTGCAGTGACTATATCTTGTAGATGGATGATTGTGTTGTATATTGCCAACAGGTCGGTAGCGCTGCGGGGGCTTGAGTGGAAAAGATGGAAGACCTGGCGCGGCGGAAAAGTAGAACCCGTAAGCTCCCGGAACATCACTAAAGCACAAGGTTACCCGAAAAACGAAACACTACCGGCCTGCTGTGTCAGATCAACTTTTTACACGTTATAAAATGTTCTTATGAAATGCATCCTGCCCTTCCTGATAATTCTATGCTTTACCAATTCTATTTTTTCTCAGGCAAAAGGCGACCTTTTCCGCATATTGAGCGATGAATACAGTGCGCTAACCGTGCGAAATGATCTGATGCGGGATGCTAAAACAGAGATTCTTTGTTGTACCTACATCATTGAAGGCGACGAGATTGGTTACAGCAACCTCAGAATACTGGCCGAAGCAGCACAAAGCGGCGTTCAAGTCAAAATGATTCTGGACGGTATGGGGAAAAGAGTTCCTCTGGAGATGCTTTTGTATATGAAAGACCAGGGCGTGCAGATCAAAATTTACAACAAAAAAAACTGGAAAAGGCCGTTCATGCTCTATCGCCGGCTGCATGGTAAAATGCTTATTGTAGATGGACAGTACTGCCTGATCGGAGGACGCAATCTGGACGACCAGTATTACCGCATGGACTCCGTCGGTAATTTCCTGGATCGCGAGGTACTCATACGGAGTGACCAGGCTGTCGACGAGGCGCGCCAGCACTTCTATGAAATGTGGGAACACGAGGTACTCTGCACCGATCTGAAAGGCTCCTTCAACCCGGCCGACCGTAAGCAATGCCAGCTCATCTTGGACTCCGCTGCACTCCACCGTTAAAAGCCAATTGCCGCTGCTGCGTAAGGTCCGGGGAGCGGACATGATCAATCCTTCGATCGCGGCGAAACCCACCGCCAATCCCGTACATTTTGCTTATCCGAGTTTCACCCGCCGGAAAAACGGCCGTATCCGCCGTTTCAACCGCATCGACCGCCGCGTCACGCACGCGCTGCAGGAACTGGTAGCCGCGGCCGACAGTACGCTGGAAATCGAGTCCTCTTATTTCCTGCTGACCCCCGGCTGGCTCAAATGCCTGAAGGCGGCACACAAACGGGGCGTCCGCATCCGTGTCATCACCAATTCCGCGACCTCCAACGATCTCCCGATCATACAGGCCGTTTATGCCAACCGGCGGGCGCGTTATCGGCGGGCAGGCATTCAGTTGTATGAATACTGCGGTATACGCACGGTGCATTTGAAAGCGATGACCATCGACAAACAAATTGCGATGATCGGGAGCTACAACCTGGATAACACCTCCGAAAAACACAATACGGAAGTGGTGGCCTGGGTAAAGGATCCATTGCTGGCGCTACAGCAGCAAAAGTTGTTTGAAAAAAAT
Source organism: Chitinophagales bacterium (assembly GCA_038246345.1). Taxonomy (GTDB): domain Bacteria; phylum Bacteroidota; class Bacteroidia; order Chitinophagales; family Saprospiraceae; genus M3007. The sequence continues at coordinate 644 of JBBRWA010000059.1, read as the reverse complement.
CTGGCACTTTGCCAGCCGTCCGGAGGCGAATGCCCGGCCTCTATGTCTGTTCTGAACGAGGAGCAGAAAAAGCGCAAAAGAAAAGTAAAATGTCATCGCTTTACACTGGCGCCTTTGGCAGGGCTGGTGTTATAGATTTTTTTGCCCGCTTAGCGGCTGTTTTAAAACCTAATTATTGACGATTCATCATTATTCAAATGGAAGTGATGAAAATCATGCTTTGACTATTTTTAGCACAGCACGCATACCTAATCTTTACCACTGCCGACGTGCCGACGTTTAGGAGGCATGAAAGGTAGTGGATTGGTGGGCGATTTTATAGGTTATCAATATCTTCGTCAGAAAGTCCAGTTGCCTTTTTTATATCTGAGTTCGAAAGTCCCATTAATTTAAGGTTTTGAGCAACCTCAATCTTTCCTTTTCTTATCAGGTCTTGGGCATCGGCCATTTTAGTGTGCTGCTCGCTCGCAACATCACGCAACTGGTTTAGATACCTTTTATAGTCTTTTGCATCCTTTTCATTTAATTTCATTTCATCCAGCCGCTCTGCCACTTCTTTCAAACCCTTAGCTGTGGAACCGCTTTTTATTTCTGCGTTTTTGAAAAAATATATCCACTCATCCAATTTATCCTTGACCCTATTG
>JBBRWA010000058.1:0-24833 GCA_038246345.1 Chitinophagales bacterium | reverse complement strand
GTACTTCCCACCCGCAAGTCAGTTTTGAGGTAGATGGTCTGGCTACTGCCTGCTTGCCAGGTCACACAAGTGTTCGGAGTGCTGACCAGAAATGGGCCAGCCGTACCATCTACCTCAAAACTGACTTGCTGGTGGGTAGTACCCCCAGCCCCTGGATGGTTGTCGCGCACATACATCCGGTATTTGATGTTGCGTGCGTAGGTTGGGAGCCGTTCGTTTACGTTCGAGGTGTTGGATAAAAGGTCAGAAAGTTGCGGAATGGTGCGGCGCGGGGAGGTCGAAGGGTTGAATATCCTTGCAATCGGTACATTGCCGTCGGCCGGAACAGGCGCTGTTTGGATGGAAATATTGGACGCTGTAAAATCAATATTTCGGATGTTGACTTGCTCCCAGGAGTAGGTCAGATCATCTCCATCCGCATCGCTTGCAGATCCAACGAGTTCAAAAGGTGTTGAAATCGGGATGAAAAAACCATCTGCGGGCACACTCGACGTGGGGACGTGATTGCCCGTCTCCAGTGTTTTGTAGCAAGTTTGAGCATTAATGTGATTGGTCATTTGGATTTGCGAATAGACCCCGAAGTACGTCTCATCGCCAACAGGCAGGATGTTGTCTATGCCACAGATGTAGGCATAAGACATAATACTGGTGCCTGAGCCGTACTCATTGGTGCCGAATTGCCCATTGTTGGACGGTCCGCAACTGGTCCAGGTATGGTCAGCATCGAACTGATGCCCGATTTCGTGGGCAGTAACCCGCAGGCTGTAAAACGCGCTAAAGTTGTACGCTTTGTAGTCGCCGCAAATCGTAGGTTTTCCCGCCGCACAACAAGCACCTGTGACGAAGATCAGGCCCACATCGAATCCATCCTGACCAATGAGTTGATCGGCAACGGCAAGGTTCTCGTTGGCTGCTTCACCGCCGCCTAAAGCCGTGAAAGGATCGTTGGCAGCGCTTACAAAGATGATGTTATCCTGCTTTTCCGGCAGCACAAACCGGACGGACAAATCCCGCTCAAATATGACGTTCAATTGACCTAAAAATGCCACCAAAGCAGCCAGTGCCTGCGGTTTTGTGGTCCAGCCATAGTTTTCGGAAAGCTGGCCCGGAATGGTCATCGCCAGTCTGAAAACGCGCAACACGTCGCCGGTTTCGTTCGGGCCAGGGGCTATATTTTTGTGTTCGCCGCGGGGAGGCGTGATTGAACCCTCCCATAAGCAGTTGAGGGGCTGTTGCAAGGAAGGGTCGTCTTTTCCCCAATAACTGAGGTAAATGGAAGCGGAATTTTTCAAAACCTTTCGGATATATACGTCCTGCCCAAACTGATGGGAAGTGAAAAATGCGCCGAACTCATCCGGGCTTACCGACATGCGGCCATTCGCAAAGGGGTCGTCTATGCCCTTTATTATATACGTTTTAATCTCCGGGAATTTTGCCGCCAGTGCTGGCTCCATCAAGGGGCTTTCCCATATCTTAAATTTCTGAAAGCTGCCATTCGGTAGCGGCAAATCTATGATCGTTGTTAGGCCGCGTGTGCCGCTGGTTTCGTTTTGGGCGGTTTTGCCCAGGTTTTGCATGGTTGGCACGTCAAGCTGCAAGAGGGCGCCTTTTTCGAGATCGGGCAAATCAGGAGTGTGCTCCGTTTTTGCCAGGTTTTTACCCAGTGGGACGGGCGACCAAAGGTTTGATTGGGCTTGCACGCCCCCCATGAAAAACAATAGGGTGACGATTAGCGCGATCTTGAAGGTTGATTTTTCTTTTAAAAACACAAGAATTCGGCAAACGGGAGGCAGGTGCTTGATTTTCATATTGTGGATAAAATGTACAAAGGCTTCGTTTCTGATTTGAATGGCAAAGATGTTCATTTGGATTTAGAAAGGGGGCATATTTTCTGGGGTAGAGACCGGAATTAGCTCTTTTTCGCCGCGCCAGGTGTTCACCGCCCCGCGGTGCAGCAGGCGTTTTCACCTGCTGCATACGTGTAGCACGATACCAGGCTTATCTCCGCCCCAGGCGATGTTCCCGACTATGGCCAGGAAGACACAAGTGTGGCAAGGGGAGCAACACCTCGCAGGGCGAAAAATAACTGGCCGGAGGAAAGCTGTTCAGCACATGATGCTTGGTTTTTTGGGTTCGTTTAATCCATGTATCTATTTAGGGCATTTCTAAATAGCATTAAATGTTTAATAGTTTAAGTACGAATGCTTTTATGCGCCGTTAATTAGCCGTTCACTAAAACTATTATTTATGCGATTCAAAAATTTTGCACTTTCTTTTTTGGTTGTTTTTTCAACCATATTTGCATCAGGTTCGCTTTTGGCACAGGATGCCAAGCCTAAGCGCGAAGTTGGACTTCAATTCAGCAGTTTTGATTTTGACGGCGGAAGCGGGTTCAGCGCATTTTTTAAGAAGCAGAAAAAGGAGAACGTTTATCGCAGGATTCGGCTCTTTTCTGGTGACCTCTCCTTCAGGTCTACAGAAGAAACCAATTTCTTTAATTTTTCGGCAGGTATTGCCATTGGACTTGAAAAGCGCAAGTCCCTGGACGCAAAGCTGGAGTTTTACCAAGGCCCTGAATTTGCGGTAAATCTAGGGGTAGGTGCTTTAGACGATGATGAACTAAGACTCAGAATCGCACCTGCTTTTGGATGGGTTTTGGGCTTACAGCACAGTTTTAACGAACGCTGGGCCATAAATGTGGAAGCCATTCCACGCGCTTCCATTGCCTTTGATAGTTTTTCGAACACTGACGGTGAGCTTGCTTTCAATGCAGGGTTCAGTAATGCAGTCTCTATTGGCTTGGTCCGAAAGTTTTAAGGTGGCCTGCTAAAAACAAACAAAACGGGTTGTTGGGCACTCCAACAATCCGTTTTGCACATCGCCGCGGACACGCGAGCCGAAAAGAATTGCTTCCGCTTCAGCATCTATCGCCTTGATGTAAGCCTTCACATCAGCAAGTATTGCAGTTGATAAATCTTTTGATGCGTTTATGCTCCTAATTTTAGCATAAATAGGCGAATTTTCAGAAAGAGCCAACATAGCCCTGGAGCCTTCTTCGCGCATCCTCAAACCTCGTAGGTCCAAAACCTCAGAACCTCCCCAAAAAACCAACGGTTTTTTGGGGAGGTTCGGTTTTTACCCCCCCTAAATCACCTTATCCGCACAACAAGAGGCCGCCATCGCATCCGGCTTAGCCCGAAATACAAAGCCCATGCTCAGGATATAACCCATCGCCTCCTTAAGCGCTGCGTTGCTTTCAAATGCCGGGTCGGTATTGATGTCGGCGTGCACTTCCAGCCCAACATCGTACAAGTCGAGCAGGGTGCAAAGCGAATAGGCGACCTCCACGGAACGTGCTACTTCGAGGATCATCCGTTCGCGGATGGTCATTTTGCGGATAAATTTTTCGTTGGAAATAAACATGAAACCGCCGCGTTTTTCCCGCAGGAACACGATAACGGTGGCGAAATGTACTTCTTCACCGATAACTTGAGAGTCGGTGCCGATGCAGACCTTAAGTTTGTAACCTTCGGCGTGTTCGCGCACGATGGTTTGTTCCACTGCGTCGAGCAGCGGTGCTTCGATTTTTTGACCGTTGAGCCTCCTCCAATTCATGTTTTTGAACGTTTAGATGATAACAATTGTCTTGCAATGAAAAATACTTGCCCAAAATTGGGGAAAAATAGTCAAACGACCAACTCGATTTTGCAAACTTAACAATTAGCTAAACTGTACATTTGCCCGATCAGTTCCATCAGCAGCCCGTAAGCCAACTAAATCATCCGATTTTATGACAAAAAATAAATTCTTCCAATGGGTCAATTCGCCCCTTAAAATGCGGTTTTTCCTGCTTTGGAAACTGCCGATGGCCTGGTTTGCTGGCATTGGCGTGCAACATTGCGATGCCCAAAAATCGGTGGTGCGCTTGCCCTACGGCTGGCGGTCACAAAACCCTTTCCGCTCCACCTATTTTGCGGCTCAATGCGCTGCCGCAGAACTGTCCACTGGCCTGCTTGCCTTGGCGCAGTTGCAGGAAAGTCCGCCGGTGTCGATGCTGGTGACGCATATTGAAGCCGAGTTTTTCAAAAAAGCTTCCGACATGTTGCTGTTCACCTGTGAAGAAGGCGAGGCGCTCACGCGTACCATCGAAAAAGCATTGGAAACAGGCGAAGGGCAAGTATTTGTCGCGCAATCAACGGGCCGCTTGCCAGATGGGGTTATCGCGTGTGTTGTAAAGATTTCCTGGTCATTTAAAGCAAAATAGGACTTTGGGTTCTAAAGACCTGAAAAGTCTCGTTACTTTTGCGCCCGTAAACTTTAAAAAATTTCATTTTGCCACTGATCAAATCAATTTCCGGCTTTCGAGGCACCATTGGCGGAAGGCCAGGCGAGAACCTGACACCCCAGGACATTGTAGAATGTACCGCTGCTTTCGGCCAATGGGTGCTCAACACCAACCAAAACCGCAAAGTCGTCATTGGCCGCGATGGGCGTATTTCTGGTGAAATCGCCAGCGCCCTGGTTTCTAATACCTTGCGCAGCATGGGCATATCTGTCGTCGACCTGGGCCTAAGCACAACCCCCACCGTTGAAATTGCGGTGCCATTGGAAAATGCAGGCGGCGGCATCATCCTCACGGCCAGCCACAATCCCAAAGACTGGAACGCCCTGAAACTCCTCAACCAAAAGGGGGAGTTTATCAGCGCCAAGGACGGCGCGGAAATACTGGATTTGGTAGCCCAGAAAAATGTGGAATACGCCACGGTGGATCAGTTGGGCGGCTACCGCGTGGACGATACTTACATCCAAAAACACATCGAACAGATACTGGCGATGCCTTTGGTTGATGTGGAGGCCGTGCGTGCACAGGCTTATCGTGTCGTTGTGGATGCCATAAACTCTACGGGTGCGTTGGCTGTGCCGCCCCTGCTGGAAGCGCTTGGTTGCCACGTTATTTTGCTTAACGGCGAAATAAATGGCCAATTCGCCCATAACCCAGAGCCACTCAAAGAACATCTCAGCCAGCTTTCGATGGAAGTGCGGCTGCAAAAAGCGAACCTTGGCATTGCTGTCGATCCCGATGTGGATAGGCTGGTGTTTATGTGCGAAGACGGCGAATTGTTCGGTGAAGAATATACCCTGGTTGCCGTGGCGGATTATGTGCTGTCTAAACGTCCAGGCAACACCGTTTCAAACCTCAGCAGCACAAGGGCTTTGCAGGACGTGACGCTGAAATACGGTGGCCAATACCATGCTGCAGCCGTGGGTGAAGTGAACGTGGTGCAAAAAATGAAGGCCGTGGATGCGGTGATTGGTGGAGAGGGAAATGGTGGCATCATCGTGCCGGAATTGCATTATGGCCGCGATGCGCTGGCAGGTATTGCCTTGTTCCTCAGCCATTTGGCACAATATGGCAAGCAAATTTCCACCCTGCGCAAAACCTATCCGGAGTACTATATGGCGAAAACCAAAATCGTCCGCTCGCCGGAAATCGACATGGAAAAAATATTTACAGCCTTGGCAGACAAGTACCACCGGGAAAAAATCAATACAGAAGACGGCCTGAAAATAGACTTCGAAGATGGATGGGTACACTTGCGGCCCTCCAACACGGAGCCTATTATCCGGGTATATTCCGAAAGCCACTCGGAAGTGATCGCGCAAAATTTGGCGAAAAAAATCATGCGGGATATTGGAGATGTCTAACGGTAGACGGTGGACGGTGGACGGTGGACGGGGTGCGTAATTTTAAAAATGCCAGTTATGCTAATTGATAATTTGATGGAGTTTTTTGAGCGTGACCTTTTGAAGGTAAAGGCTGAAATTGGCTCGTATGAAAAGGAGGCTGACCTTTGGATGGTTCGCGAAGGCATTAGCAACTCGGCGGGCAATATGGTGTTGCACCTGGTTGGGAACTTGAATCATTTCATTGGCGCTACTTTGGGGAATTCTGGCTATATTCGCCAACGCGATGATGAATTTGCCTTGAAGAACATCGCTCGGGCAACCGTGTTATCTATGTTGGACGATACCATTGTAGTGGTGAATAATACCTTGAAGCGGTTACGAGCGGCCGATCTGGGGAAAGATTTTCCTTTGGAGAAACACGGTAGAACCGTCAGCACTTTGTACATGCTCCTGCACCTGCTAACCCACCTGAATTACCACCTCGGACAAATCAATTACCATAGACGGTTGGTGTGAAACCTGATCGACCCCAGCTTCGATTTTACCTGTTGATGCCTTTGCGAAGTAAGGAAGGCTACGGCGGGTAAACAAACAACAACAAAGAATTAACCATGCAACGAGTTTATTTCGATAACGCCGCTACCACCCCCATCTCTGAAGAAGTTATCAATGCGATGCTGCCGATCCTGCGCGGCGAGTATGGCAACCCTTCGAGTATTCATGCCGAGGGGCGCAGCGTGCGTGCGGCCTTGGAGGCGGCCCGTAAATCGGTGGCAAAGTGCATCGGTGCCGGAACGGGTGAAATATTTTTCACCTCAGGCGGCACAGAAAGTAACAACATGGCGATAAAATGCGCCGTGCGCGACCTTGGCGTTCAGCGCATTGTCAGCAGTCCAACCGAACACCACTGCGGCACACATGCCATAGAAGCCGTGAAAAATGCTGATGGTGTGGAGGTAATATGGTTATCGGTGAATGCGCTTGGACGCATCGATTATCAGGAATTAGAGGCTGTATTGGCTGATTCCAGCGGCAAAAAAACGCTGGTGTCGCTCATGCATGCCAACAATGAAATTGGCACCATGATTGATCTGGCAAAAGTCTCGGCACTTTGCCGCCAATACAATGCCTTGTTTCACACCGACACCGTTCAAACAGTCGGGCATTTCCCTGTAAATGTTCAGGAAACCCCCGTTAACTATTTATCAGGGGCTGCCCATAAATTTCACGGTCCCAAAGGCGTTGGCTTCATTTACATTAGCCCCGATTCGCCCATTAAACCATTTATTGATGGTGGTGCTCAAGAGCGCAACATGCGGGGCGGTACTGAAAATGTGTACGGGATTGTTGGTTTGGCAAAGGCCTTGGAATTGGCCACCAATGAAATGGAGGAGCGCAGTGAGCACATTAAGGATGTGCGCAATTACTTGAGAACACGTTTATTGGAGGAGTTTGACGACATTAGTTTCAACGGAGATTATGAAGGGGAGTGCTTGTACACGGTGCTCAATGTGTCCTTCCCACCCAATCCCAAAAATGAAATGTTTTTACTAAGCCTGGATATTTCAGGCATCAGTTGTTCCGGCGGTAGTGCCTGTAGCAGTGGATCTGAAAAAGGAAGCCACGTACTTGAAGCCATTGGTGCTGCGCCCGATCGAAAGAGCATTCGATTCTCGTTTTCCCACTATAATTCCCGGGAAGAGGTTGATTATTTGCTGGGCAAACTCAAAACTATTTTGCCAGCACGGGAATCAGTCGCTGTTTGAATTACCCCATACCCGGTCACAATATTTGAACGGAAACCTATCTTTGCTGTTCATGGTACATGATTAATTGTTTGCAACCTCACCTGTAAGATGCCGAAGTATATTTTCTTTTCAGTCCTGTTTGCCTTGTGTTGCTGCACACACAGCCACGCGCAACAACCCGTTATTACGACTCCGGAAGGCCCGTCGCTGCAACCTCCGACTCCGGTTGAAGCGGACAGTGTTATGGTGACCATTATTTTGAAGCACCAACAGAACAAAAACCTGCCTGAAATCCGCCGTGTGCTGGAAGCGCAGGGTTTTTGGGACATCTTCCCTCCACAAGATGCACGTGTGGTTTCATGGACCATTGCCATGGGCCTGGGACACGTAATTGTATTGGAGGTTCCCACTGGAGCCATCCGGCGGCTCAATTTAGCCCTGGAAAACGGGGCCTGGGGTGCTTTCGACACCGAAATTTACCTTACGTACGATTATAGGCAAGTCTGGCTGGACTATATCGAGCGGCGGGAAGAAGCCAAGGAAGATCGGAATTAGCTATTAGCTGTTGGCCGTTGGCCGTTGGCGGTACATCAGCTGCGATTTATCAAGGAGATGCTTTTCAACACTTAAGTACCAGGACTGAATTAATTGATAAAATCACTGGTTTTGGTTCAGCGTGCTGAAAAACGCAGCCAAGCGTGACTCGTGAATTTGTGCAGCCAACGGCCAACGGCTAATAGTCAACAGCCAACAGCCTAATAGTCCTCAAAATACGTCCGTGCCATACGTCCATTGTTCCGCGTCACCACAGTAGCGTCGCCGTAATTGTCTTCTGTGTATTCGCGGGAGTTACGGCGGTACAGTTCCCGTTCCCACTTTGGGTTTTGAATCTCACCCCTTGCAGTTGAATGCAGTGTGATGTAATCCTCTCCTGCGAGTGAGGGGTTGTAAAACAGGAATTTCACGTTATTCTGGCCAGTTTTGGGGAATTTGTAGTAAATCCATATTTCATACGGTGGCGCGCCTGGCTCATCTTCAACGTGCACCACGTCATCGGCTTGGCCAAAGCGCAGGAAGGTGCGGCCACGATCGGTTTCAAAACCGTAGCGGAATCCGCTGGCAAACTTTTTCTGAGCCGCATTGGCCACCGCAATGTATTTATAATAGGCCTCTTCTGGATTGTTGGCATCCACTTCTACAAAATGCCGGAACAAGAAAAAACGCATTTCTTTTGGGTCTTTGGTTTTGAGTATTTCCTTTAAGGTTTCTGACTTGTCGCCCGACATTAAGACGGAGATGGCCTTCAGGCTGTACACCAGTGCATCATCATCGAGCCCTTGCACGAATTGCTTTTGCAGCACTTCATCCGTCAATTCGGTATCCTTAAAATCCTGGAAAGGATTGCTGCGCTGGAATTTAAGGTTGCGGGTCTCCAGCAATTCATTGGTTAGGGTACGCAGTTCGACGGTCAGGGAATAGTTCCCGGTTTCTAACTTGCTGATGTCCATTTTTACCAGCAAGACATCAATTGCGCTGCGGTTTTTATCCTGGCTTGCCGCTGAAATAATGGTCCGTTGGCCGTTACCAGTCTCTTTTTCAATCATATAACGCACCCGATACTTCCCTTCGGTGATGGATTTGTCTGCATGGTAGATTTCAGCATAAAATGCCAGTAGCGTAGCATATCGGTCGTAGAAGTTGAAAGGCAGGGGTTCCAGGTAGTAGCCGTTTTTCGCGAATGGGCTGTCAGAATTGTCGACCCTGAAACCACGCAACAGCTGTAGTTCTGTTAGCGCGATTTTATCCTCAAATTTCACGCTGATGGGCGCACTGAAAAGGCTCTTGTTTTCTGGGTCATTGATGTCTTGTGCCGTAACTTCCAAGGTATATTCGCCTTGTGCCAGACTCATTCGTTTTACATCCAACAAGTCGTCAGGAAAGGCAATGATTGGGCTTTTTAAATTATATTTTTCATATTTTACGACGGCATCTCCTTTTTTTACCAGGATCAAAACGTCCACACCTGCCTGCATGTGCAAGCTGTCGATGCGGCGATACATGACGGAACCAGCGGCAACTTCGAGGTTTATCTCCAGGTATGGTTTTCCGTCGGGTGTGCAGTACACGGCATACGATACGCCCGTGTCAAGTGCTTTGGAAATATTGGGCAACAGGGCTGCGAGCAGCAGGGAAAGCAGTTGGGCAATGATTTTGTTTTTCATAGCAATAGTAGTTTTTTTGCGAAAGATAGCATGATACAAAAGTCAGGTTTCTAATTCAAATTTTCAGGACTTTTTTTTACAAAAGTCAGGTTTCTGAGCTGGTAAAACGGCCTGTGTTGTGAATAAATTGGGTGGCATGGCATCTTAAGTACTATTTTTGAAACAAATTCTAAAACTACTTAACAATGATTGTCATCATGAACAGAAGCCTACAATTTATCCTTATCAGCCTGCTCTTTGGCGTAGCGGCGCAGGGACAAACCATTCTCTCAAAATCCATGAAAGGAATGTTTTTTTTTGGACCCCAAAATATTCAGGGTATAAGCACCTTGGTTGCCGCCAATTATATTGCTGAGTTTGAACCCATAAGCGAAGAACTACAGGTACTCAAGGCCGAAGAACAATTACAAGTAGAGCGCTTAATCAGTAAAAAAAGTAAAACCAAAACAGCAGAAACCAACTTGAAGCAGGCAAATGCCCACATTGCTTTGATTGACTTTGAATTGGGAAATTTGGAACGCTTGCGTCAAGCATGGCTAGAATCCATGCGCGAAAAGGAGCAGAGAATATCCATGTACAATGCCATTCAGCAAGGAGCTTGCGGTAATATCGAAACAGATGCAGGCATATATCCTTTGGGACAAATTGATCTTAGCATTGAAGAATATTACGACGAGATGAAATATTTTGAATCAATCCCGATCATAAGCGTTCAGAAAAAGTCCGCATGGGTGAAAAAGAAGCAGGATGCAAATTGCTTGTCCGCCAACCCTGATGATTGCCTGGTTTGGTGCCTGGTAGAAAGTATAGAAAGCTTCACGTTTTTGGACGACCAAGGTATGGAATATACCAAAAATACTTGTCCAACAGGCTTTACGTATGATGCGCCTGCAAGCGAATGTGTCCGGGAAAGAACGATTGAGATTGCCGCAACACCACAAAAGATCGTCAACATAAAGCGGAAAAGTGACGGCAGGTTACTGAACCTAATCAAATGGGAAGCGCTACCTTGTGACTGATTTGCGAACATAAAGCGCTTGTAAAGAGCCGATATGCTTTTTTAGGAAAAGCGCAAAACCAGATTCAGTATGAACGAAGAACTTGAAAAGCTTTTATTCAATCCAGTGGTTGGAAAATTGGTCACAGCATTTATCGGCATCGCCCTGATCTGGGGTGTTGTAAAATGGCTACAAAGGACTTTGTTCTCCCGAATAAAAGAAAACGACAACCGCTACCGCGCCAAGAAATTCAGCGGCTTCCTGGGTTTTGTGCTTTCCATCCTTTTGGTTTCGGTTATTTACAGCGATAAGCTCGGCGGCATCACCATTGCCCTTGGCGTTGCGGGTGCGGGCATCGCATTTGCCTTGCAGGAAGTTATTGCCTCTTTTGCGGGCTGGTTGGCCATTATGTTCGGAGGATTTTACAAACCAGGTGACAGGGTTCAACTCGGAGGTATTAAGGGTGATGTAATGGATATTGGGGTGTTGCGCACCACCGTGATGGAAACAGGGCAATGGGTAGACGGCGACCTATACAATGGCCGCATTGTGTTGATCGCCAACAGCTTTGTTTTCAAAGAACCGGTATTCAATTATTCCGGCGATTTTCCTTTCCTCTGGGATGAAATAAAAATCCCCATCCAATACGGGAGCAACTATGAAAAAACGACTGAAATACTGCTTCAAATAGGTAAGGAAGTGGTGGCAGGCCTTCCGGTACAATCAAAGGACAGATGGCACGATTTGCAGAATAAATACCGCCTGGAAGATGCCGATACAGAGCCAATGGTGTCTTTGACGGCCAACGACAATTGGGTAGAATTTACCTTGCGTTACGTGGTGAGTTATAAAAAGCGGCGCTTCACGAAGACGCAGTTGTTCACTAAAATACTGAAAAGTGTAGAGGCGACGAAGGGGGAGATCAAGTTTGCTTCTGCGACGTTTCAGTTGGTGGAGGCACCCGAGATAAGTGTGAAGGTGAAGTCTTAAAACGGGCACCCATCACAAGCCTTCGTCTTTACTTTCTTTTCTGGCGGCTTCGACATCGTCGTTCCCCCAATCCCCGTGATCCGAAACTCCGTCCGGCGGTTCAGTTGATGTTCCGACTCGGTGCAAGGCATGTCGTTGCCGCAGCGGTTCACCAATTTTGTTTCACCATAACCTTTCGCGGTGAGTTGCTCGCGGGGAATGCCCTTCGACACAAGCCAATCCACCACAGCATCGGCGCGTTTTTGGGAAAGTTGAAGGTTGTAGGAGTCAGTGCCTCGGGCGTCGGTGTGTGAAGCGATTTCTACCTGAAAACCAGGGTTTTCGCGCAAGGTTTTGAGCAACTTTGCCAATTCGGGCAGGGATTCTGTGCGCAGGTCGGCGGCGTTGAAATCGTAGTAGAGATTCACCAGAAAACCATCGGAACCGCGTTGCCAGCGGCTTTCTTCAGGCCTGCTGGGCGAGCCATTGTCGAACAGCACGCCGTCGCGAACCTCGAGGCCATTTCCCAGTTCAAAGTTTGCCGGGGAACCGTCAGGGTTTTCATATAAGCCACTAATATCATTATATGTGGGCCCTTCGTTGACCGCTTTGGTCGGTTTGTCTACGATAAATCCTTCTGAATCGCGGTAAGGCTCCAGGCTCAGATTCACCTTGATAGCAGGGGAGAGGGCCGGGTTTTTGGTACAAAGACCTTCGGCCACTGCCGCGATGAAGCCATCCATTGAAGCGCGCAAGGTGTAGCAACAATTGCGATCCAGTTTGAATTTAAAACGACCATCTGCAGCAGTCACAAAAGGCTCGACAATGGGTTTGCCACAATCATTGAGCAACGTGATACGCGCCCTTTCTGCCGGGTAGCCATTGCTCATATCGAAAATGATGCCCTGCACCGTGAAGTTGCTTTGTTTCTGCAAGGCCAATTCGATGCGCGTGATTTTACCGTCGGTGGAATCGCTGGCACAGGCCAGTTTTTCCAGCGGCTCGTATCCTTTCTTTGTAACGCTGAAACTTGCGCATTCTGCCTTTTTCATGTCAAAAGCCACGATGCCGTTCGAGTTGGTGGTCAGTGTTAGGGTCGTGTTGCCATTCAGCACAATAGCACCGGAAATGGGCTTTTTTGTCTGTGCATCGAATACGTAAATCTCGACAGGTGCGGCATTTTTTTGAAACAAATAAATGTCGTCACGCCCTGCTCCTCCCTCCCGGTCGGAGGTGAAAAAGCCCCAGGATTCGCCAGCGCCGAAACAAATACCAAAGTCATCGGCATTGGAATTGATTGGAGCGCCCAGGTTTACGGGCATGGTCCACTCGTTTTTAGAGAGCGGCACGGTGTAGTAAATATCCAGTCCACCGAGTCCGGCATGGCCGTTGGAGGCGAAATGCAGCCGGCCATTTTTTTCTATGTAGGGAAATATCTCATTGCCCTCTGTATTTACCACGGGGCCGAGGTTAATGGGATATCCCCAGGCGCCGTTGTAAAAATCGCTGTAATACAAATCCATACCGCCAAAACCACCGGGGCGGTTGCTGGAAAAATACAGGCGTTTTCCATCGATGCTGAGGCTGGGGTGCACGGTATTGTATTCGTCGGAGCAGAAGGGCAGGAGGGTGACGTTGATCCATTCGCCATTTTTGTCGCGCTGTGCGCTGTAGATGCTCAGTTTTACCAATCCATCATCGCTGCGGCCAACGACGCCGTTGTTGAAGTTGTTTCGGGTGAAAAAAACCGATTGTCCGTCGGCGCTGAACGCAGCTGAGGCTTCGTGGAATCGGGTGTTGATTTCATTGGAAAACTTTTTAGGAAGCGCGTATTTGAAATCACCGAAGCCAGTACTGTCTAGGTTGAAAGTTGTTTTGTACAGTTCAGCGAATGGGTTGCCGGTCCACATGCTGGTGCGCTTGATGGCCACACCTGTTTCGCGGTCGCTGGCGAAAACCAGTTGGTCGCCAAGTATAGCCGGCGCAAAATCGTCGAGGTGGGTATTGATTGGCAGGTGCGAGATGCGGTAAATGCCCCGGTTTTTATGGCGCAATTCATCCTCTATATCGCAGGCCTTGGCGAGGTACTGCCCGCGGGCATCACCGGGCATGTCTTTCAGGTATTGCGCCAGCCATACACGGGCTACATCACATTTGCCATTGGCCTGGAGCATCATGCCGTAGTACAATTTGTTGATGGGCTTGATGCCGGGCAAGCGCACGATCTGGCCGTACCAATATTCAGCGTTTTCAGTGTCATTGATCTTCCGATAACACTCTGCCAGGTTTATCTTGGCATCGGTCACATCTTCTTTTTGCAATACTTGCTGGTATTCCACAATAGCGGTAATATAATCAAGATCGCGCATGGCATCGTTCGCGCGCTTGAGGTGGGCCGATTGGGCCAGCGCGGAGCTAGTGAGGAATAGCAGGAACATTATCCCAACTCCAATGGGCGTGCGATTGATCAAATTGTTCACTTTAAAAATACCGTGGCGACGCCACTTGTTTCACTTTAATATCAAATTCATAACCGACCATAACTTCAAACGAATTGCCGCTTGATTTTTGCAGTTTGCTCAAGGTGAAGTCGTAAGAAGCGCCAAGGCGCAGGCCGTTGCGAAGATACCAGGCGAACCAAAGGTCTGCGGAATCGTTGGATGATTTTTGGGCTTGTATGGCGGTGCGGTAAGTAGCACCCACCCAAAACGTTTGACGGAAAAAGAAAGAAGCGTCAACATTCAACGCGGTAGGAGCGCCGATATTTTGGGTTTTGCCGTCCTTTTTGAAGGAACTCAACAAACCACTGCTTTTCAACAACAAACTGGGTCGGAACACCACTTGTTCTCCATCGAAGGGGAAAATGCCGCCCAGGGATGTGTACAAATGGCGGTATGTTTTTCCGTAAAAATCAACGACATCGTTTTTGGCTTGCCGCAGGTCGTTTTCCAACAAACGCGGTATACCCATTCCGGCATAAAACCTTTTGCTGGAAAGGTAAGCACCAGCGCCAAAATTGGGCATCCAACGAGAAAAGTTTTGCTGAAAGGATGGGTCGCTGGCGTGCTCCACGGTAACATCTGACCAATCGCCGCGCCAATTGGCAACGCTGGCTTGCAGCCCAAGCGAGAGCTTCATGTTTTTCTTTTTCCCCACAAGCATCCGATAGGCATAAGATCCCGCTGCATTAAAGGTGTTGGTGGGCCCTATTTTATCATTCATCAGGCTAATGCCGAGCCCAACCCGTTCATTTTTCAGGGGGCTGTGTGCGATCAGGGATTGTGTGCTAGGAGCGCCATCGAAGCCCAGCCACTGTTGCCGGTGAATCAGGTTGAGGGTAAGGTGCTCGTTGCTGCCGGCATAAGCGGGGTTAAAAATCAAGCTGTTGAATTGGTAGCTTGTAAACATGGGGTCTTGTTGACCGGAAGCAGTCACAATACCCCAACAGACCAGAAATAAAACTACGTAACGTTTTTTGTGCATCGGTATCGGTTATGGAATACAAAGGTCGGCTAATTTCAGGCCAACTTGTCTGATTCAACAATCCGCACCCCTGCCTGGTTCTCTCCAGCCATCCGAATCAAGGCTTCCGCCACTTTTGCCGCCTGAATACCGCGATATTTTTTGGGAATCAAAGGCGCAAAAAGTTTTGCCAGCACAATACCGACTTTTTCCCCAAGGCGAAACTCCTTGCGGTCGCCAAGCAAAAACGAAGGCCGAGCCGAGATAAAAGTATCAAAACCAAAGGCCTGCAAGTTATTTTCCAGTTCTCCTTTCGTTTTCAAATAAAAACCGGAAGCATTGGCATCCGCACCAATAGACGACACCAACAAATACTGTCGGAAACCGTGCTCCTTTGCGATACGGCCTATTTCTGTCGGGTAAGTACAGTCTATTTTGTACTGGGCCGCTTTCGAACCTGCTTTTCTCAGGGTTGTACCCAAGGCGCAATAGAGGTCGTCGCCTTTCACAACTTCAGGGTTAATATGGTCAAAATCAACCACTTCTTGCCGAAGCTTTGGGTGCTGCATGTCCATCCTACGGCGTACAAGCACCACTACTTCGGCGTAATTCGGGTTTTTGAGCAATTGTTGTAATAAATGGCCGCCAACCAACCCGGAGGCACCAATTAGCAAGGCTTTTTTTACGGTGGATGTTTGACGGTTGACGGTAGACGGCTGCATAACTTT
Source organism: Chitinophagales bacterium (assembly GCA_038246345.1). GTDB lineage: Bacteria > Bacteroidota > Bacteroidia > Chitinophagales > Saprospiraceae > M3007. Next base: position 9,018 of record JBBRWA010000058.1, on the reverse strand, counting down.
CGTTAAAAAGGATTCTGAATATCCGGGTTGTTGACAAAATCGGGATCCGTCAAGGTTTCCAAAAACTTGGTGATAGCTTTTTTATGGTAGTTCGTTAAACCAGAGTATTTGCCATTACCCAATGGGAAGCCCAATTGTCCGATAAAAATATCTTCGTTGGAAACGCCAAAACCATTGTCACCATATTGGCTTACTGCTTCAAGAAGCGTTTGGAAACGCCCATCGTGCATGTAAGGAGCGCTCATGGCAATGTTGCGTAAGGTGGGCGCCCTGAATTTGCCGCAGTCGTTGGGGTTGCCCGTCACTTCAAATCTGCCTTTGTCTACAAAGTCCATGAGTGATCCGACGCTATCGAGGCCGTTATTGAAATATTGATTTCCGGTAAGGGTGAGGCCGCCATGACAGTGAAAGCACTGGCCATCCGGCAGGTTGACGCTTGCCCCTTCGTCAAAAAACATCAGTTTGCCATCCAGCTCTTCCTCGTCGAAAATATCTACGTTGCCGCGCTGGAATTTATCAAATTTCGAATTGCCACTGCTGATCAAAATTCGCTCAAACTGAGCCATCGCTTTTGCTGCCAGTTCCTTGGTTATGGAGTCCCGATCGGTTATGCCAAAAGCCTTGCGGAATAAAGCCGGGTAGCTTGGATGTACTTTCAACTTTGAAATTACATTAGGCCAGGTATTGTGCAATTCAATGACATCTTCCACTGGCATTAGCGCTTGCGCTTCCAGGTTGGGCGAGCGCCCATCCCAAAAGAGGCCGTTGTTGACATACGCGACATTCAACAACGACATAGAGCTGCGTCTGCCCAAAACGCCATCAATACCTATCGAAAAGGCTTTATGGTCTGTAAAACTCCCCTGAGGCAAATGACAGGTGGAGCAGGACATGGTGCTGTCTGCCGAAAGAATGGGGTCGTAGAATAGTTTGCGGCCAAGCTGCACACCTTCCACCGTCATAGGGTTGCTTGCAGGAACTGGAACAGGAGGGAAGCCATCGGGCTTGATGATGGTGTAGGGTTGTGGGGCGTAAGCAATGCCGATCAAATCACCAGAATCATCTTCCGGTGTTTTCATTTTATCGCAGGCTGCTATCAGCCAGATGGCGAGCATAATGCCAAGAGCTAACCCTATATTTCCGGGAATCCAATTTTTTTTCATTGCAGAACGATTTTCACTGCTTTATGGTGGTTGCGTTGGCCAATTTGCTCATAAACTCGTTGGCCACCCGTGTATCATTAACGCTGTTGGAACTAGCAGGGTTCGAAGGTATGTCATACAAAGAGCCATCCGCGTTGGTTAATAGTTTCCGGATATCGAACTCGATGCCAATGCCTTGGTGGCCTTGTTCAACGTGTATGTGTTCGTTGAATGTAAATACTTTAAATACTGGGTCGGAACCGCAGTGGTAGGAGAATGGCAGGTTTTTGATCCCGTCAACATCAGGGTCTGCTTTGCCGTCAAGCACCATAAAGATGTAGCTTTTCCAACCCAGCCAATAATCCGTTTCGATGTTTAGCGGGGTGCCATCTGCAAAATCGGACGGTTGTTTAGCGTTGTTTACGGGGTTTACGCCAAAGCCGATGCGAATGCCATCGTACATTGCTTCCGGCACGTTTTTGAAAGTAATTTTCGGGGTGACGGACATATCGGAAGCGCCGCTATCCGGCGTGAAATCCAAGTATTCAGCCTCAGATATTTTCACTTCTCCACCGTCGGCTTTCAGCAACGTGATGTCGGCGAGGTACATCCGATAGCGCACAAAGAGCAACGGGTAAGTACCGTGCATGTAATCTTTGTTCTTCTCCAGCTGCGTGCCATCATAGGTGGCCTTGAACGTGACATCAAAATCAATGCCGGAGATAGGCTCCTCCTTAGGATCACAGCCGGAAAGTCCAGCAAGGACGACGAGGGTCAGCAATAGCAATAGCTTATTTTTCATAAAAATGATTTTATCTGTAATGGAAATAACGCGTTTCAATGCGCGGTACAAAGGTGCGGATATCTATTGTGAAACGCTAAAAACGCTTGGTAAGTTGACGACAATCTGACTTTTCCAGGCCGGAATGTCGTATGCTGTCCAAATTATGCCGTTAAATAGCTTCTCCCAGTCGGCACGAAGGGTCATCGGGAAATTATATCCCGTTTGGTGTTGGAAATTACCGCTGCCTTCAATGAAGAAATCGCCCAAGTCTGCGCGACGGAAATTTAGGGTGTCAGGGGGCGTGGCAGCCATGGAATCGCGCACAATAATGGCTTGCAGGAATGTATAGCCGTTTTGTGCTAAATTTTCAGCTTGGGGCCTCAAAGGGTGGTTGCTGGGCGCTAGTGCGGAAATTACCTTTTCAGCCTCCATTGGCAGCCCTAGGCGAAACCTGATTTTGTCGAAATAGCCATCTTCTCGGAAAGATCCAACGATGTTTTCCAAAGGGGTGCGGCGCAATAGGGTAAAATCGTCGATAAAGGTTTTTGTGGTGGTATCGTTGCTTGCGGCCTCAAAGGTTTTTAGATCTATCACATCGCCAATTTGAAATACTTCAGAAGCTTTAAACACTTCAAATTCAGATAAATAAAATACGATGCTTTTTATCCGAAAAAGGTGCCCATTTGTACCCCTATACAAGGAGTCGCGGCGAAAAAAAAGGGTATCGTAAACCTGATCTGTGGTTACAATTAGGTTGGGGTATCGGCAGCAGCAATCCTTGTCAGCCGCCGCATTAAAGTTGATGGCAGCAACATCTAGGCATCCTTCCCGCGGCTCAAAGCAAGCACCCAGGCTCAGGCTAACGATCAACAACAAGGCCAGAGCAGCAGGCAAAGCCAAGCTAAATTTCGCCCTAACCTGAAACCTGAACCTTGAAACCTGAAACCTGAAACATTGAAACCCTCTTCTTAAATTCATATTTCTTTCATCATCTGTTTAATAATCTGTTTCACCTGCGAGGAGAAATCTTTGTCTTGAATCCAGTTGCCATAATGTGGTTCTTTGCGCAACACCTCCAGCACTGGTTGGCCCGTGTATTTTCCAAAATTAAAAACGACTGTTCCGTCATTTTGTACTTTTAGTCTTTGCGTAGCATCCAGAAAATTCAGGTCGTTGGTAAAGTCGTGCAGGGCCTGAATGTCATTTTTGATGGGGGCTTCGATCACCGTATCATTTTCATCAATCAGGTCTTTTCCTTCGTAAGCCATCAGTTGACCCTGAAAAACCTCCATGGTAGCGCGTACATCTGCCAAAGCGTCGTGGGCATCTTCCAATTCTTTTTGGCAATACAGCCTGTAAGCAGCTTTGAGTGTGCGGGGCTCCATTTTGTAGAATATACGCTGTACGTCTATCAAACGCCGCTTCGACACATCAAATTCCATCTCCACCCGTGCGAACTCTTCCATCAGCATGGGTACATCGAAACGGTTGGAATTGTAGCCTGCAAGGTCTGCATCGCCGATAAAATCCCAGATTTTTTGGGCTATCTGATTGAATGTAGGCTTGTTGGTCAAGTCTTTGGGCGTAATTCCGTGAATCGCCATAGACTCTTCTGAAATGGGGATTCCCGGATTTACCAAGGTAGTGTACTCTTCTGGCGGTGTTCCGTCTTTGCGCAGTTTCACCAGTGCGATCTGCACAATACGGTCGCGGATTACGCTGAGTCCCGTGGTTTCCAGATCAAAGAAAACGAGGTCTCGGGTTAGATTGATTGTCATTGTTATTGATTAGATTTTTGACACTGCATTACACCGCCCAAATTGACTGATGTGTTGCGGGGTTATTCTTGTTGCTTTTCATTGTCCAGTAAATTCTCGTTCAGTAAGCCCCTGTCCTTGGCTGTTTTACCATAGCCAAGAAGCTGCACCGGTTTTTTGGCTTTTTTCATCCTGATATTGAGTACTTCGGTGAACAGCGAAAAGAAAATGGCAAAATACAGATATCCTTTTGGCACGGCAGCCTCTATGAAATGGCCCAGATGTGCTGCTTCTGCAATGAGGGAAAAGCCGATCAGGAGCAAAAACGACAACCCCAACATTTGAATCGTGGGGTGATTGTTGACAAATTTGCTGACAGGACCTGAAAAAGCCATCATAATCAACACTGATATGACTACTGCGATTATCATTACGGACACGTCATTGGCGATACCTACCGCTGTCAGGATGGAGTCGAAGGAAAAGACGATGTTGATGATGGCGATTTGGAAAATTACCTGGTTGAGTGCAGATTTGCCTTTTGACACAAAAGGATCGTCGCCAGCGCCATCCCCTTCCAATTTATGGTGAATTTCAGAAGTCGCCTTGTACAAGAGGAAAAGCCCACCGAAGAGCAATATCAATCCCTGCCCATTGAGGTATGGCACTACATGCTCCGCTCCATTCACTGCGTCATGCGTTTCCATCCAAGGGAGGTTCACGTAAAACAGTGGAGCCTTCATTCCGATGATCCAGGTAATGCCAAACAACAAGGCTATTCGGAGGAACATAGCCAGTATCAAGCCAATATTCCGGGCTTTAGGTTGCTGCTCCGGGGGCAATTTGGCAGAGATAATAGAAATGAAAATAATATTGTCGACCCCCAGAACAATTTCAAGGAAGGTGAGGGTTAAAAGACTAACCCATACGGTACCTGATGCAAAATCAGGCATTGTCAATAAATACATAACGTTTTAGTTTCGCGCGATTTAATGATTGAAATTTGTGGAAATGGCAATGAATTCGGGGGCAAGAATACGGTATTCTTATGAAGTCACATTTGCCCAGTTTTGAAAAACCGTGAAATAGTACAGGTCCAAAAGTTACAATGGCGACATTTACCCCTGAAAATCATCCGACTTTGCAGCAGTAGCCTCGGCTAGCCTTACTTTTGCAGGAAGTCTTTTCAAACCATACGGACTCTGGTTTGTTTATCAATAAATCAATTTTGTAATAATTTTCAAATAAAAACATGAAGAAACTACAACTCATCCCCGCCCTTTTGCTTTTCTCTTTTGCCCTTTTTGCTCAAAGCAGCGCAAAAAAATACGTGTTGCTGGAGCATTTCACCAATTCTAGGTGCGGTATTTGCGCCAGCAGAAACCCGGCATTTTATTCCCTGATTGATCAGGCCCAATACGCTCCCGACATTCACCACGTTTCCATCCACCCATCTGTTCCTTACAATAACTGCGTTTTTTACCTGGCAAACACCACTGAAAACAACGCCTGGGCGGCCGTGTACAGCATCCAGGGAACGCCCCGTGTAGCCGTGAATGGCAATCTGATCCCGTCACAAAACCAATTGCTTCGTGTGGATACGCTCACGAAATACCTCAACCAAACCAGCCCGCTGTACCTTAAAGTTACGGAAACCGGGACAGGAAACAGCCGCAGTGCCAGCATTGATGCAAGGGCGCTGAGCCAGATTCCAGCGGGAAACTACAAATTGTTTGTAGCGGTGGCCGAAAAAACAATTAACCAAACCACGCCAAACGGTGAATCTGTACACCACGATGTTTTTCGCGACATGCTGACGCCAACTACGGGACAGAATTTCACCCCACCCGCTCCTGGTCAGATCGCGAACTTTAACTTTGACTACACCATTAATGCTGCCTGGAATGCCAACGAAATGTATGTGCTGGCTTTTGTCAGAAACATGGATAACAAGCAAATACTCAACAGCGGCACCAAGTACGATCCGGTATTGACTTTAGATGCCGCTGACCTTATAGCTGAAAGCATTCGTTTTTCACCCAATCCGGCAACCGACATCACCTACGCTGAAATCGGCGACGACAATGCTTTGCAAACCGAAGTATATGCGGCCGATGGCAAGCGGGTTTATTTGGCACAGGAAAATGCAGCGAACCGTGTTTCCATCACCACAGCAGCTTTCGCACCGGGTATTTATTTTGTGAAAATCACCGGAGAAAAAGGGATTTACACGGCTAAAATGTTGAAATACTAAACTACTCCGCTTTATCCGTTTCAAGGCTGCCTTCGTACATCTCAAATTTTTGAAACGAACATTCCAGCGCGCCATTGAACAGCGTCTTTTTTCGGGATGCCTTGAGGCCGATGTGCTTCAAGGCATCTCTGTTGGAAGAGATGATCCAGGCTGACCACCCCGGCCAAACTTTTTTCAATTGATCGCCAATACTTTGGTAAAATGCATTGGTGTCCTCCAGTTCCAGCCTTTCGTCGTAGGGCGGGTTCATCATCAGGATACCGGTAGGGTGGGGTGGCACGAGCTTTTCAAAAGCTATTTTGTCCACCTTTATTTCTTGTTCCAGGTCGGAAGCCATGAGGTTGACAGCCGTGGAGTTTCTGGCCCGGGAATCAATATCAAATGCCAGGATATCAAATTCAAGGTCGCGCACTTGATCATCCGCTTCCTTTTTTACTTGAAGCCACAGTCTTTTGTCAAAATCGGGCCATTTAAAAAAGCCGAAATGTTCTCTTTTGTATTGCGGCGGTATACGTTTTGCGATCAATGCCGCTTCAATGGGCAAGGTGCCAGACCCGCACATGGGATCCACAAAATGGCCGCTTGCATTCCAGCCCGAGTGCAGGATCATTCCGGCGGCCAAAACTTCATTCAAAGGAGCTTCTACGCTGTCGCGGCGATAATTGCGGCGATGCAGCGAATCACCACTGGAATCCAGCAGCACAATCACTTTTGAGCCATGCACATTGATGTTGACGCGCAGGTTGGGCGCAATGGTATTGACATTGGGTCGCTGCCCGTCAAACTGCCGAAACTGATCCACAATGGCGTCTTTGGTCAACAGTGCCACGTATTTGGAATGGCGGAATATCTCACCGTTGGCCACCGCATCCACTGCCAGGGTATCCTGCACGCTCATGTACTTAGACCAATCGATGCGGCGGATGCCGTCATATAAATCCTGCTCCCGAAATGCCTCAAAAGAGTCGATGGGCATGAGCACCCGCAATGCCGTGCGCAATTCATAATTGGCGCGGTACATCAGGCGTTTGTCGCCTTCAAAACCTACGGCACGTTTGAGTTCGCGTACTTCCTGGGCACCAATGGCACGGAGCTCTTCCGCCAGCACAGGCTCTAGGCCCGCAAAAGTTTTTACAATAAAAGAAGCCAAAAATGGGAGAGATGAGAGATGAGAGATGAGAGATGAGAGATGCGTGATGCGTTTTTGGGCTCGTTCACGGGTGTCAATCATCTTGTTTCGGGGCAAAGGTAGCTTTAGAATACGGGCTTTGCCTTGAATGGTGCTGTAATTCAATGGAATTTGATGGGGTTATTTCAACACCTTGAATGCTTTGCTAAGTCCTTGTTCGTTTTGAACCCTTACATAATAAACGCCCTCAGGCAAATCTTTTAAGTCTTGGAATACCACTTGGGCGAGTTTCTTTGAGTCGGATTTCGCCAGCATTTTACCAGAGGTGTCAAACAATTGACAGGCAGTTTCGGTGCCGAAAAACGGGCTGTTTTCAGGAAAATTCAGGGTAAGGTAAGCCTCAAAGGGGGAGGGAGAAACTTGGACAAATTGCTCCGTTGCAGGATTCTGGGTGTCCAGCATTTGGAAAAGTTGAATATCCAATGCGGTTACCTGGTTGGTTTGAAGCTGCACACCTATTATAGTTACTGGGAAGTATCCTTCCCGTATCGCATACACATCATACAAGCCGGGGTCGGCGTTACCGGTTTTGTAGTTTCCATCTGCTTTAGATGTATCGGCATTTAGGGTGCCTTGCACAAACACCTTTGTATTGGAGAGCGGAAACCCCGTATTGCCATCGGTGACGTGACCTTCAAGCCAGGCTGCGTGCCGGTAACTCGGTTTTTGGTAAATAAACAAGCCTTCTGCCTTGGCAGTGGCCAGTATGATGCCCGATGGCAGGTAAGGGTCAGCATCCCAGACGAGGGAGTTGCCAAGGGAATCCCAGGCGGTTTCAATCATGTTTTCAGGCCTGGAAGCATCTACAAGGGTAAGCTGACCGCGATAACTGGGGTTTATCAGAAAATCGTGTAATACCCGCACATTGTGCACTTCTCCTTCGGGTTTCCTGCTAGGTTTGTAACCATCTAGCAAGGTAATATTGTCCAAATTGGTAACATCAAAGGCGCCAAGTGGAGCGCCCAGGGTTTCGTCGGCGGTAAACAGGGTTTTCCCATCGTCGCTCAACATACTGTTGTGGTTGAAAGCACCGGGAGTAGGCTGGGTAGCCAGTAGTACAGGATTGGCCTTGTCAGCAATATCTACAACGCCAAACCTGCCTTTGTAAATCTCACTTGTCCACATGGTATCTCCCCGGATATAGCCATCGTGGACGTATTCAGTGGTGTACTTGCCCACAATTTCCGGGTTCCAGGGATCGCTGAGGTCGGCAATGAGTGCTCCATTGGTAATAGAAGCCCCGCCAAAAATATAGAGGTAGCCATCCACAGCCTGTAGCGCATGGCTTTTTATAACCAAGCTGTCGTAAATGCCATCGCCGCGCCACACTTTCCACTGAATGGTGTCTGGAAGTTCCCGCAGATCAATGATGGTAATACCGCTTCCCGGCGCTTCGGAGCCAACATAAGCAAAGCCTGCCCAGGTGCGCAATTCACGCCAATTGTTCGTGATTCCAGGCACCGTAAAACGCTCCACGGGTTGGGTTGGCTCGTTTACATCTACCAGGCTTACACCTTGGCTGGTACCTATGAGCGCCCATTCACCGCCAGAGCTGTCTACATGGTGCCAGCAGCCAGCCAGGGAAATCGGAGCGTAAGAGAGATGCCCGATTTTTTGGAGCTCTTGGGCTGGGAGGGGGCTTGGGGAGGCAAAAAAGAGGCTTATTAAAGCAATAGGGAAAAGTCTGGCCATGATGAATTTTTGAATGGAAGGGCTCAAATGTCGTAAAAATAAGTGGGAGTTTACAGAACCACAGGATGCCAAGCCCCCTGGTCTGACGACTTTTCGTCGTCCGACCAATAAGTCCAGCACAATGCCAAGCCTTCTGGTCTGACGACTTTTCGTCGTCCGACCAATAAGAACAGCACGATGCCAGGCCCCCTGGTCTGACG
>JBBRWA010000057.1:0-24880 GCA_038246345.1 Chitinophagales bacterium | reverse complement strand
GTCGTGGAAATAACAGCCGCGAACAGTCAAATTGGTGCCCTCGGAGCGGATGCCCGCACCATTCAAATCGGGGCAGGCGGCTTCGGAAAACTCGATATTTTCAACCGTGACATCGTTGCCAACGATCACCCATATCGCTTTTCCACCGTACACGTTGCCGCCGGATTTCAAATGCGCCAAACCGCCAACACCTCGGATCAGGAGGTTGTTGGCGGTCCAGCGTGCGACGTTGTTCGTATATATTCCCGCATCAATCAGCACCGTATCGCCGTTTTGCACGAGGCTGGCGACTTGGCTGGGTTTGGTGTAGGTGCGGGCGGGGCCTACGAGCCAGGTGTTGGCATTACTAAAAAATGGGCTGGCAATTAGGGCGCTGAGCAGGAGGAGACGTATGTTCATGTTGGGAAATATGGATTTCCTGCAAAGGTACGGAACTTGGTAAAAGGGCAAAATTGCAAAAAGGCGATAAAAATCAATACGTTAGTTTTCCCCGATGGGGGTTGCGATACAATTCCGAGCGATTAAAAGTGCTTGCCTTAATACGAAGTTGAGCTTCCTTTGTTTTTTTCCAAAAACTTGTGTTGTCCTGCGTCGGGTGTCTTAATTTTGAAATTTAGTGAAAAAACAACGGCAAATAGTTTGTAAGTTTGACTATTATTTTTTGCTAATGCCCAGTGCTACATCCGGCGAATAAGGTGTGAATGCGAGCAGTTTGATTTTTCCATTCAAGTGACCGATAATACTGGTTATTCAACGAATTGCTACGTTACAGTTTCCATCAGTGGCAACCCGCCAAGCGTAAAGGCGGCAGCATTCGGTTCTTTTGAAGAAAACCAACCATTTTCCTCTGTCGGACATTTTAGTGGACTAAAGTGGGACCGATTGGGACACATTGGGACGGATTGGGACACATTGGGACACTGGGTTTCTTTGGTTTGAGCTTACCTTTGTGTCATTGAGGTTTGGAACTTCAAAGAGACAGATCAAGTGTGTCTCCTAGTGGCGAACATGAATGTTTTGCCTTGAACCAAGAGGGTGTTGAAGTGGTTTTGTAAGGTGATGTGGATAGTGCTTTATTGCCCATAGTGATAATAATGTACGGATCCTGGCAGGGATGATAAATTAAGGCGTGGGTGGAATACCGAACGAGTCAGAATACAGAAAATTACTCGGATTTTTATCACCTATTGAATTCTTCAATGATACTGTTATAAAACCTAACTCTGTTGCATTTGAAACTTGAATCTGTGGTTTACCATTGTTGCGCATTGGTAAAAGGCCAATAAAAAAATGCATCCAAGCCTCATAGCCTGGATGCATTTCAAAAAAGGGTGTCAATACAATCAATTGATCTTCATAATCTTTATAGTCTTTGAAACCCCATTCCCTTGCTCCAAGCGCATGAAATAAGCGCCCTTCGCCAGCCCACTTCCCACTTCCACCTGCCCCTCCGGAGCGGTCAGGTGTTTCGTCTCCACCAAACGCCCAAACACATCGTACACCAACAACATACTGTTGCTTTCCACACCTTTGTAGTTTATCAAGGTGCTGGTGTAAAAGGGGTTGGGTTGCGCAATACATTGAGCCTCGTCTGCAGGGTTTTGGGTCGACAATGCCTGGTCTGTCACCTTAAAATTGTCGAAAGCAGCTTCATAGATATCAATGCCGGTATTATTTGGGTTGTCGCGGCATACCACGCGCAAGCGGACGTTTGAACTGACAGCCACAAAATCGGTGACATCAAAACTAAGCGGCTGCCAACCCGGCAAATTTCCCCTTGTGGCCTTTACCAGTTTTTCTTCCGTGCCGTTGCCGATGTAGAATTTTATGGAGTCGAGCGATTGTTGTTGAATGTTGAAGCTGGCACACCAGAATTGTGCGCTGATGTGCGGGTTGAGGTAGCTGCTCAAATCCATTGCTGGCGACAACAAGATGCTCGTGCCGCTTTCTACATCGTCCTCGTCAGGATTTCCGTTGGCATTTCCCGTAACAAAACACAGGTCGCCGAGGTCGTTTGGAACATCTGTCTCTGGCGATAAAAGAATACCGACATCGACCCCGATGGGCTCACCGCGCTCCCATTTGCCTGTTGTGGAAGTACCGCTACCGGCCCAGCCATAATCAAACACGAAATCGTCCTGGTAGCCTTTCTCTAATGCGAGGGTCACCTGTTGGCTACCTGCGAGGTCTTGATCCAGAAAAACGCCGTACAAAAAACCCCAAGCACCGGCAACAATATCATATTGACCAGCAAGGACACCAGGGACTGCAAAATTGCCGTCGATATCGGCAGTGATGTTGTAGGAAATGTCTGGAGATATTACGCCAACTGTCGCGTTTGGCACAGGTAAGCCGTTCACAGCGTTGATGACATTGCCGCTGATGGTAAAGGAAGGACTTGCCTCTAGGGCAAAATCTAAAATCTTCACGATTCCAGTTTCCAAATCAATATCCGCAACGGCAGGTATATAGCCCAATTTTGTCACCTTGACTTGTACGGCTCCAGGCTGGGCTTGCCCAATGGCGTATTTGCCCGTGTTGGTGCTGAATTTCAGCGCACTGGTATTGCCAACGATTTCAACCTTGGCATTTGAAATAGGATTGCCTGTTAATGCATCCATTATTTTTCCTTCCAAATAAGCGGCACGCATGTAGGTAGGCCCTAGGATGTACATTTCACCGGGTGTCATGTTGCCGACAACGAGGTTGCCGGTCGGCAGATAAGGATATACACCCCAACAGCCTTCAAATTCACTGCCAGCACTTTGCGGGTAGGTATCGTAGTTGCCAACTTGCACCAGGTTGTCAGGTTTTGTAACGTCTATGATCGTCACCCCATCGGTGTACCAGGCGGTAATGGCATAATTTCCCCTGATATGGGTATTGTGCCCGATGCTGCTGGAGCTGGGATTGCTGCGCACCTTGTCCAGGAATTTGATGTCTTCTAAATCGCTGACATCATAAGCTGCCACGAATGAGCCGGGCACTTCGTCGGTTGAAAAAACCACCTTGCGATCTTCAGAGAGCCAGGTGTTATGGGTGAAACTACCGGGTGTTTGTTGGGTGTTTATTAAAACGGGATTTGCTTTGTCGCTCATGTCTACGACAGCGAATAAACCAATGTTAATATGGCAGGAGTACAGTGTGTCATTGTCGACATAGCCGTCGTGGATATAGCCTAACTGGTCGAATTTGCCCACATATTTGGGGTTGTAGGGATCCAGGTTTAGGTCGAATACCAGCGCTCCACCGCCGAAAAGGCTGGTGCCATAAGCGTACAAGAAACCTTTTGTCTCATCAATGTGCAAGGCGTGGATGGTCCCTAATGCCCCACTCACAGTGCCGTCGCCCGTGTAAAAATGAAAATCGACATTGGCCATTGGTAAATTGCTGAGGTCAACAATGTTGATGCCTTGGCCACCTTCGGTCACGGTGTAGGCGTAATGGGAAAAAGTCTTTATTTCTTTCCAAAGGCTGTTTGGACCGGGAATTTGGGTGATTTGCACCGGAAGGTCTGGGTTGGTCACATCTACGATTATTAGGCCAAGTGAGCCACCGAGCAAAGCGTATTCCCGTCCATTATCGGCATAACCGCATACATTGGCAATGGTTTGGTTTGGAAAGCTCATTTTAGAGCGGAAAACGATATTCTGGTTTTGGGCATTTAAAGGCAGGAAAGCAACCACTGCGAGGAGCAATAGCACTGTTTGGTACATTGATTTCATCAGCAAAGTTTTAGTTTTTGAATACAGAATGACGCAAAGAACCAACTTGATTGTGGGTTACTGGTACTTATTTCGACGAAATCAGGATGTTGCTGGTTGAAATGGATATATCAAGCGAAAAGTCAGGAAGTGGGGAAAAAGGCATCTTCCACATGCCGAAAATCAATCAGTTTTCCGTGGCGCAGTACTACTGCTACCACGTCGAAACGTATAGCCCATTCATAGCCGATGGATTCCATGTATAACGCGGCGGTGTGTGCTAGCTTTTTCCGTTTGTGGGCGGTGATACCGCGTTCCGGCCCGCCGAAGTTGTCGCTGGATCGGGTTTTTACCTCTACAAATACCAGTAAGGTGTCCGTTTCCCAGGCGATGATGTCAATTTCGCCGCGCCCGGCACGCCAGTTGCGCTCGGCAATGCGCCAACCTTTTTTTTCTAAATAGGCTGCACTGAGGTCTTCGCCTACTTTTCCTTTTTCTATGTGAGGGGCTAGAAGGGACATTGTCTTTTATTTGTTTGGCTCATACCATGAAGTTATGGGTAATAATTTGAAAAATCAAGCCTTGCCATTTTTCTCGCACAACGCCACAACGGACACAACGTAAAACGCTTCGCTTTGGGCTATTCCGATTATTTAGACCAAGAGTACCTCATCGTTGTGGTCGTTGTGTCGGTGTGCGAAAAATATCCAGTAGTGTAGACCTGATGGCATGCGTAAATTAGACTGGGAGGTGCCTGAAAATTAAATAAGATTTTGACGCGTATTGAAATTGTGCAATATTTGCATCAAAGCATCCCGATTTGCAAAGCTGACTTTTCGCCTGAAACTTAGATTGCAGATAAAAAGGAAAAAAACATTCAACATTCCCATCACTTTAAAAACGCGTAACCAAATGAACGAATTCGACAAGTTTGACCATGTTGTAGTGCTCATGTTAGAGAACCGATCCTTCGATAACCTCTTGGGATATTTGTACAAGGATGGTGTTCCCAATGGGAAAAAATTTGAAGGGCTCCAGGATGGACACAGCAATCCGGTTCCGCCAGCAGCGAATGGCTTTAACGAACATCCTATCATTGCGGCGTTTGCGGGCAAAGACAGCGATCAATTTCTTTACAGCCAACCTTTTCCTGATCCAGGTGAAGAATACCAGCACGTCAACACACAGTTGTTCGGGACGATAATTCCGGACTCGAACGAAGGCAAGGATGCTTTCCACATGGAAAAGCCCTACAATGTACCAAAAGGAATAGCGCCAAATACTGACCTTGGAACGCCGCTGGCCCCGCTGCCGCCCATGAACGGTTTTATCAAAGACTATATCAGCAACCTGCTATCTTCTTATAATAAAACAGAATTCGAGGCCGGCTATGATCAGTATAAAGTAATCATGCAGTGCTTCACACCCGAGCAGATTCCAGTACTCACGGGTTTGGCGAAATCGTTCGCTGTTTTCGATCATTGGCATTGCTCCGTGCCCACTCAAACATGGTGCAACAGGGCTTTCTGGCATGCGGCATCTTCGGGGGGGAAAGTGATCAATCCGCTGGAAGAAGGGGACGCTATCGGTCATGGGGGCGTAAAGGAGGATGCGGCAGACATGGATGCTTGGACAAAGTCAAACTGGGAGAAAGACACACTTTTCAGCAGAATGTGCCACCCAGGCTGGGGCAAGAAAAAGGTTTCCTGGAAGGTGTATTCCCAGATTCCAGTTATTAGTTTGACTGCCATGGTCAATGGGGAATTCTGTCACCGTAAAGATTTCGATTGTTTTTTCCATGACGTGGAAAAAAACAAGTTGCCCGCCTATTCATTTTTGGAACCGAAATTCACGGGAATGCACAATGACCAGCATCCAAGTGCCATCAATCACGAATTGGATACAGGCACGGTTTTATTGGGCGAAGAGCTGATATGGCAGGTTTACGAGTCCATCAGAAAAAGCCCGCAACGCGATAAGATATTATTTATCATCACCTATGATGAACATGGCGGTTGTTTTGATCACGTTGCCCCGTCAAGTGCCGTTCCTCCCGATAGCACAGTAGGTCAATTTGGCTTTCCATTCGACAGGCTTGGTGTAAGGGTCCCCATGGTGATGGTCTCCTCCTGGATTCAACCGAATACCATTGTGAATGAAACATTCGACCATACCTCCTTTATCAGAACAGCCTGTGAAAAATGGAATTTGGAAGGCTTGACCGAAAGGGATAAACACGCCAGCGTTTTCGTCTCTCCCAAACTGTTTGGTGAGGAAAAGCGCACGGATCCTTGGCCTGAACTTCCATACCCTTTGAGTCCAGAATCCAAAAAAATGGTCGATTTGGTAGCGCTGGAATTTGAACAGGGAAAGATCGAAAATGAATGTGTACTGAAAAAAGCCCTGGCTGATGCCCCATTGAATGGCTTGCAAAGTTCCATAAAAATTGGACTGCTGTACTACGAGAAAATAAATCTTCTTGGGCGCACAGAACCGGATTCCATTCTAACCAATGGCCAATTGGTGGAATTTACGAAGAAACTTGAAAGAAAGAACAAGACCGTCCTGAGGCGGGGGATCAGGTTTTTTAAGGATTTGTGGTGTGTTTTCTTTTAAGTTTGACTTGCAACAAACAACTAAACTTCCACCACCCCAAACAAATCAAACTCCTCCGCGCCCGTAATCCGCACCATCGCAAAATCGCCCAGGCGCACATAATTGCCTTTTACGGGCACCAATACCTCATTGTCCACCTCAGGAGAATCTGCTTCCGTACGCCCGATAAAGTACTTGCCTTCCTTCCGGTCAAAAATGGTTCTGTACACCTGCCCAATCTTGGCTTCGTTTTTCTTTTTGGAAATTTCCTGTTGAATATCCATCAGGCGCTGGGCGCGCTCGGCTTTCACTTCCGCCGGAATATCGTCGGGCATATCGTGGGCGCGGGTGCCTTCTTCGTGGGAGTACTGGAACACGCCGACGCGCTCGAACTCCTGCTTCCGCACAAAATCGAGCAGCTCCTCAAAAGCCTCCTCCGTTTCGCCGGGGTGGCCAACCAGGAAAGTGGTGCGCAGGGCGATGCCGGGTACTTTTTTCCGGATTTTTGTGAGCAATTCCTCTGTTTCTGCCCTGGTTATTTGCCGGCGCATGGCCTCAAGTACGGTATTGCTGGCATGTTGGAGCGGGATGTCGAGGTAGTTGCAAATTTCTTTGCGTTCAGCAATAGCATCCAGGATGTCGAGGGGAAACTTGGAGGGGTATGCATAATGCAAGCGTATCCATTCGATGCCTTCCACATCAGCCAAGGCGTGCAGCAGTCGTGGCAGCTCCCGGGTTTTGTAAATATCGAGGCCGTAGTAGGTGAGTTCTTGCGCGATGAGCAGAATTTCTTTGGTGCCACGGCGGGCCAGGTTTTTTGCTTCTGCCACCAGTTCATCAATGGGGCGACTGATGTGTTTTCCCCGCATCAACGGGATGGCGCAAAACGAACAGGTTCGGTTACAACCTTCGCTGATCTTGAGGTACGCATAGTGGGGTAGGGTGGTTATTTCGCGTTCGCCGAGCAGCTCATATTTATAGTCTGCATCCATGCGCGCGAGCAAGGCCGGTATTTCCAAGGTGCCGAAAAAAGCGTCCACCTCCGGTATTTCCTGTTCCAAATCGTCTTTGTAGCGCTGTGAAAGGCAACCTGTCACATACAATTTCTCGATGCCCCCTGCCTTTTTGATGTCGGCGTACTCTATGATGGTGTCGACACTTTCCTGTTTGGCCAGATCAATAAAACCGCAGGTGTTGATAATCACCACATTGGCACCGCTGTTGTCCTTTTCATGGGTCACTTCAAAATCATTGCCCCGCAATTGCGTGATGATGTTCTCGCTGTCCACCAGGTTTTTGGAACAGCCGAGGGTGATCACGTTTACTTTATCCTTCCTTATAGTCTTGGTCTTCATAATTTCGCAAAGGTCATCATTTTACTAAAAATATCCCCCTTTGCTTTGGGCTTGGTGCTGAGAAATCTACTTTTGCAATGAATTATGCAAAACGACCTGCTTAACCGCCTCGAAACCGAGCTCCGTGACGTGCTGGAAATAGTGCGAAACCAAATTGCCAATCAACCCGACGAAGCATTGCAAGTGCGTCGAGATTTGAGTGCCTGGAATGCCCTGGAATGTATAGCACACCAGAATATTTTCCTGGAAATGTACATGCCTAGGATAGAAAGAGCCATTCATCTGTCTAAAGCCAGGCGCTGGAATCCCGCCGAACAGGTAAAATACACCATGATCGGTCGGCGCGCCACCAAAAATGCCAACCTTGCCAACCCAACACCCCGGAAATCCCCCAAACGCTACGATTTCGCCCACCAACCAATGGGCAAAGAGGTCATCAAAACATTTTTGATCAACTCCGAACGTCTACTCCGAAACATCCTGGCTGCCCGTGATGTAGATATCAATAGAGCCAAAATTGGCTGGGGGCCCTCCGGCTTTTTCAAACTCACCCTCGGCAACACCCTCGAATACCTCGTACTCCACGGCCAACGCCACATCCACCAAGCCAATAACGCCATAAAATAGCACCCTCCCACGTCGAGGATCGGCGAAACCGTCCACCGTCCATCGTCCACCGTCCACCGTCCACACCGTCCACCGTCCACCGTCTACCGTAATATGTCTTCTTCGCTCAAAAATCTCTCTTCCTACGACGAAAGCACCATTCCTGCCGCTGATGACATGGTTTTTGGCATCGTTGTCGCTGAATGGAATGCGCATATTACCCATGCCTTGTACGAAGGCTGTGTAGATACCTTGTTGAAACACGGGGCAAAAGAAGAAAACATTCATGTGGCACAAGTACCGGGCTCTTTTGAGCTTCCGATTGGCGCGAGGATGCTCAGCGGCCAACATACCTTGGATGCTGTTATTTGCCTTGGATGTGTGATCAAGGGGGAGACTAGCCACGATGAATACATCAACAACGCTGTGGCAACTGGCTTGACAAACCTCAGCCTCACGACGGGCAAACCTTACATTTTTGGCTTGTTGACCACCAATGACGAGCAACAAGCGCTTGACCGTGCTGGTGGCAAACACGGCAACAAAGGTGTGGAAGCGGCGGTAACCGCTATTCGGATGGGAGCCTTGAAAAAGGGAGAGGCTGGTGAAAACGGAAAACGGAAAATTGGGTTTTAAGGGCTCCGCTATCTCACTTTTTTGTACGGGCCAAATACTGATCGGTAATTTGGAGCAGCCATTGCCGTTCCCCAATAAAATCGATCTCTACGATCTCTTTTCGAATTTTTTCTAGAATTTTCCAGCGCTGGTTCTCCTTGGCTCGGATGATTTTTTTCATGAAGTCCATGAACCGTTTGCGCATGATTCTCATGTTGGCAGGCACTTCATGAAGCCTGAAAAAAAACAAGATACCCGCTTCGATGCGTGCATCCAATTGCTCGTCGATGCGCAGTTTTGTTTGGCCACTTAGTTCGAGCTCGCAAAGGACTTTTACCTCTAAGATTCTTGTGGCCATTTTACAGAGCAGGTCTTCGTATTCTGCGTCTGTAAGTATGTTGAGGGCACCGAGCAAGTCCTTTGTTTTGTACAAAAAAATCGCTAGGCAAAATTCGTAATATTTTTCGGAGAGCATGGATCCTTCCACTTTATTTTTGTTTTTTTCTAAGAAGTTTCGGACCCATTCAATTTCCCCCAAGTAAAGGCCTAGGGTGACGATGCTCTGGTACTCACTAGCCAAAATAAGTCCTTTATCATATATTCGGTCGGTTCCTGCGCGCTTTTGCTGGATGCCAAAAACCTGTTTTCCGTAGCTTATTTGTCCTTTGTTCATGCGCCTGATACCGAGGTTTACCGCAAAAATCTCGAAGGATGTCACCAATTTCGGGGCAATATTGTGTTCGTTTTCGCGAAGAAGTCTTATGAAATTCGAATAATCAAATTCCGAGACCTTGGACTCCTCCGTTAAAAACAGGATTGAAGTGGTGAAAAGCTTCCCTAGTGGTTTGTCAAAAAACCATTTCAAATGTGGGGAATTAGCATCAAAATACAACCATGCTTCTTGCGGTGGCAGGGCCAAGGGCGCAATTTGATTGATGTTGAGCAACTGGCAAGTAAACCACAGGCGCTCCACCAGATAATATTCATCAAGGCTTTGAATCGTCTCCCAAAGATTCTGGTCATTTGTCATTTCATTACGACTGTTTTGCAGTTCGTGTTCTAATGATTCTGACAAAAAAAGCTGGTAAAAATCTTTCGATGCAAAGTCTTTTTTTCCAGACTTTTGACGCAATATGTTGTTTCGAATGCGGGTGTATTGGCCTGTACAGGCACGGCTGCGGAAGAATTTTTGCAACAATACCCACTCTTCCAACTCGCTCATTTCCTGCGAAATTGTTTCAAGTGCTATAAATTGACGGACGATCTTGAGAGCTTCTGTCCTGAATTTAGGAATCTTACCCTCAATATTTTTACCATCACCAAAAAACTTTTGATGCACGGCAGTTTCCGAAAGGGCGGCTTCATGCTTGTTAAAGCTGTGGCAGTAATGGGAAACGAGGGTTGCCAAAACTTCCTTGTCCTTCATTTTTTTTTCGGAGAAAGCAGTCAATATACTGGAGCGCTCTTCTACAGATAAAATTGATATCAGGGCACTTAAATCTTTATGGCTTGACGGAGTACGTTTTTTTAAAACGGTTTTCAAGGTGTCTTTAAGTTCCATAACAGTAATTGAAGACCATTCTTTGAGTTTGATTTCATCAAACTGGGCATCTGATGCCAAAGCCTTCCAAACCTGCATTTTTTCAATCCGATTTTCATGTTGATCCAAACATTCAAAAATATAGGCGGCAAAAGCTGCGGCATCATCGAAGGCTTTTTGTTGAACTAATCCATCTGCCGCTTTTAAAAAATTAAGGAATCGCAGGCGTTCATTTGGACGAAGGCATACAAGCGTTTCAACTAAATCACTGTCATGCATGGAAAAATGGTTGATAAATAATAGTTTATTGCAGTCATGGTTTAAGGCGGTAATTAGAGAGTAGCCTAATATTTTCCGGCAATATTGGAATAAATCTTAAAACGTGTAATCATTTTGAATAAAAAATTGAAAGTATTTTTGTACCAATTAATTCTTCACTGTAATACTTCAACCATGAAATCTTTAAAACATTTTGGCTTGGGAGCGGCAACAATAGCACTCCTTCTTTTCTTGTTACGCTCTTTTTTCTGCCAATACTTTTGCCCACCTTGTCAGGAACTCGCCCCAGTTGTGCCAAATCCGATTATCGAATTTAGCGTACCCAATGCCAATTTTGGGGTAACAGCAAGCCCTGTACCAGGAGCCACTGCTGTAAAAATCGATGTTTTTAGTGCCTCAGGCAGCTTAGAAGCCAGTTTTTCGCCTGCTATTGGAACAGCGCAATCTATCAATGTGCCTTCGGCACAACGTCCACTCCAACTCGTTTTCAACTATTCTTCAGGAATTAACCCAGTTGTTGCAGTAGACAGTGTAATTGTGGATGACCGAGAAAATGGCGGCACCCCAATTGTAGAAGTATTGGTTGGCGCATTCACAGGCAGCCAACAATCCTGCCCCAATATTACCAACAACGTAACGGTTACCAACATCACTGCCACGCGCTCCAAATTTACCTGGGCCCCCGGAAAGCAATATAAAATCACCATCTCGCACGGCACCACCGAAGAGTTTATCCTCAAAACCGCACTGAATGGCGTGACCGGTTGCTACAAAGCAGTGTTGTGGCGGAAAGACGAGTTTTTATGCCTTACGCAACCGAATATGGTCAACACTGACCCCACAGAAATGGAAGTAACAACGGGAAGTGGCAATGTGAAAATCACGGGGATGGACAACTGTGATGGCCAAACGCCAAGAGAAATATTTGTCAAGTTTAGCCCAGGCGGCGGCACGGTGACGGTGCTCCGTGATTAATTGAATAAACACTTACGAAGTCGCGCCATCAACTAGGGTATGATCTGAAATTTTTGTAATCGTTTTGGCGTACCACGAGTGCCGACCTTTTTACTATAAGAAATGCAGAAGCCCTGTATGACCCCAAAAAACCCAACCCCAAAAAACCCAACCCCAAAAAACCCAACCCCAAAAAACCCAACCCCAAAAACCCAACCCCAAAAAACCCAACCCCAAAAGTTCTCCCCGGTGCGGCATATTGCCGCACCGGATTTTGTCAAAACCAAATAGTTTACCATGGTCACCAATAATAAAAAGAAAGGTATAATGTGGGTTCAAAACTATCCCATTCGTGCAAATCTGCCCAACAGCGGCCCCTGTGCAGAGGATTTCTACAACACCTTGGAGCCCAATGGAGCAGTCAACCGCGGATTTAAACACGGCGATACCAGCGCATCATCATCAAGAGCACATGATACGGATATTCAAGAGGAGTTTTCAAGACTCCAGCCGGATAATTCAATCATTGTTGATACCCCAGGCCAAGATGGCAGCTATGCGGAAAAAGTTGATATGTTATACTTTTGTGGGCATGGCGATGCCAATCAACTTTATTTTGGCGAAAAAAAAGGGGATGCCCCCAACAGTGATGATGTTGCACATTATGACGATATCAAGCTTGGTGATGGACCTTTGAAATGGCTTGTGTTGGATGCTTGTCGAACCCTCCATAACACATTAATTGGCGGGTCCTGGAGCATATTCAACCGCTGGACGAAAGCATTCAAACCTGGAGGAGGACTTCGCTATATTTTAGGGTTTTCCACTACTTGCAAAAACGATAATTTTCGAGGCAAAGTTTTCGCCCAATTGTTAAACCCTGTCCCTGGCGGATCACTAATAGGTGAACCAATACGCATTGCCTGGCGATATGCTTGTGAAGAAACGGAACCAAATGCCTCAGAATGGGCTATTTTGCGGGTGGGCGACCAAAGCTCAGCCATTGCTAATGATCGATGGACAGACAACTCTGTGACAAACATGCCAACAATCCCAGCAAGTGGCAAGCAAAAATTTACCTATCAAAAGCGGCTTGGACCCGTCGCCACTACACCAGAAGTTATAGGTTAATCCGATACCCAAAACTCAAAAAATCTTGCTCATGGCAACTATTTTTCAAGTACCAAAAAGAATGGCCAGTTTTCCTGCTGCTGTACCAGTTTATAAAATTGCTGACTTCCCCGATTCAAAGACGGGAACGGCTTATTGGTTGAAGCGAATAGAGGAGCTCAGCCACGGTCTTGGATTTTCAAATGTAAAACCGGAATTTGGGCGCGAACACGTCTATAACCAGGATGGTCCCTTGCTGTTGCGCATGTACAAAGCCAGCAATTCATTCTTGTTTTTCAATCGGGATCTGGTGGGCAGCACTGTTCCAGGCACGAATATTCTTGGTCCCAAACAAGCCAAATTGCGTGCCATTGAACTGATTAAGTCTCAGCAACTACTTTGCAATGGAACAGGTGGTAACTTTCAGACCTTTTATGCAGGGCCAGGCTATACCGTTGCGCAAACTGCAGAAGTTGGGGAGGGGCAATGTGGCGATTGGCTGGTTTCAGATGAATCAGAACCTTATAAAACCGAAATTCGCGCTCATTTTGGGTACCTGATCAATGGGTTGCCCGTATTTGGCCCTGGTGCTAAAACCATCATATCAAATGTTGGAGAAGCCCTCAGCGAGGAAATACATTTCTGGAAGAATCCAGGTGAAATTGTTTCCGAACGCGAAATTATCGCTCCGGATACTGCAATTAGTCGGCTTTGTAAAGAGAACCAGTTTTTGAAAGTGATGAAATTGCATAAAAAACACCCTGGTCAGAGCAGTGGACGTTTTTACGATGATGTAGAATTGGGCTATTATGCCACGCCGCCTTCCAACAAACAACGCTTCTACATTCCTGTCTACAAAATTCGCGGAACTTTTGAGTCAAGAATCAAGCTTAGCAACACCAAGCCTAACAATCAAAACCAAGAAGACGACACTTTCCGCTACGATTTTGTGCATTTTGTTTCAGCCATGCACGGTGACGCAGAAGGTTTTCAAATGAATGATTTTAAAAGGCAAATCATCTATTGAATCACCCTTCTCCTTTCAACAATCTGCTCGCCAATTTCCTTGCTTCCTGTTTCGGGCTCCGCCACCAGTTCGCCGACAACACAGGCACGTACGCAATCCCTTCTTTTTTGAAATAGTTACGCAGTTTCTCCTCCCATTCATAACTCGGCAGCGGTGTTTTGGCCAAAACACCATCGAAGGCCAGCACACTGCTTTGTTCATCCTCCTTCATACCGCGTATGAACAGCGGCACCCGAACGCCAGCCGCCAGGGACGATTTACGCATTTGAGTCTGCTCAAAATATGGCCGCAATGCTAGCTCTACTTCCTCCGAAAACACGGTTGGCTCAAAATAGGAGTCCTCATAATCAAGCAAGGACTTCATTTTGTTCAATTGTTCTTCAGCTGCATCGCGCTCGCCGCGTTGCAGATAGTCAGCAAAGGTGACAAGGTGCGATAGTATGCAAGTACCCAGGAAGTTTTTATCGGAAGCCAATACAGAGTGCAAGCCCTCTGGTATGGAATGCGCTACATAAAATTTCTCCGTAGCACGGGTGAGCACTACGTGCAACTGATTGAATCCCAACTGGCTATTCCAGAAATGCAGGTCACGGGTAAGGCTTCCATTGGCATCCGTCACGCCATGGGTCAACGACAACAGCATAACTTCTACGTGCTGCCCTTGAAGCTCGGCAAACTGGTAAACCCCCAAACCATTTAGGAAAAGCTGCTGTATTTTTTCCCAACCAGCCATTTTTAACTGTCGGATGCGCAACAATTGCGCGGCAATCAAATCACGCTGTTGCACGGTGGCGCAGGCGATTCCTACAATGGGGTAAGTGTGTGTGGGCTTTTGTTCGATCAAATTGAGCCAGTCAATGATCTGCCGCGCCTCTGCTTCATTGGTGCCGGAACGTTCGTCGTAGCGTCCTTCCACATTTACCACCACCGTGGAATCAAGGGCGCTTCTGCCAGAGGGTATCCGCTTGAACGGTGTTCCGAAAGCAATTTTATTGAAGCGCACCCAGCCCTCAGGTGTATCCTGGTGCTGGTAGTCCAGTGTTTGGGTGGTAGCGCCGATGCCTTTGCAGAATTCAAGAATATCATCTTCAGCAAAG
This sequence comes from Chitinophagales bacterium, assembly GCA_038246345.1. Taxonomy (GTDB): domain Bacteria; phylum Bacteroidota; class Bacteroidia; order Chitinophagales; family Saprospiraceae; genus M3007. The sequence goes on along the minus strand of JBBRWA010000057.1, from coordinate 9,998 downwards.
GGGGTCATATCTTGCCGGGAGTCGCCAAAAACCACGAGGTGCTTGGCCATTTCGAACAAGTGATAGCATTCCTGTTTGGAAATGTTATGTGCTTCATCCACCAAAACCACATCATAGATCATTTTGGATAGTTGTACCACATCCAGCGCCACTTGTGGGGTGGTCAACAACACTGGTAAGGTTTCCGTGAGTGGACCAATATGTTTGTGGAACAGGTCTTCTGCTTTTTGAGCAGCTGAAAGTTTTCGATTGTCCTTGCCAAACCAGCTTTTGTAATCGCTTGAAAAGGAATATTTTAAGCCTTTCAGCGCCTTGTTTTTGCGGTCTTGCCACAAAGTGCTAATCTGTGCTGGCAACATCAAATTCAATTCCCTGATGTAATTCCCGAGGTTTTCTGCGGTATGTTCGTCCCAAACCAGGTTTGGTCGAAACTCTTTCTGCAACAGGTTGTGCAAATACCAGCTTTCAAAAGCTTTTTGCCAATTATCAGGTTTTATCTTACACAGTGCCTGTACCACTTTTTGACCAGCAGGCTCAAGCGACAGCCAGTGTTTTTGCCAAATATAAAAATCATCGAAATCCCGGAGGTAAAACTGGGTGTCTTCCAGGCGCGCAATGACCGACTCCAAAAATTCCTGGCGTTTTGGCACCGTCAGCATTTCATGTTTCAAGTTTTCCTGGTACAAACCAGCATCGTTGAATTCCTCTAAAAACATGTCGAGGGAATGCTCCAGCTCCTTGATCTTTTCCTTGAAATCCAGTTCGCTATGGATGCTTTTGGCGTTCAAGCGCCGCACTTCTTCCCGAACGATGGCGGGAATGCGCCGATGCCAAAGGCGCATGGCGGCATCAAAATCTTTGGTCAATTCACTGATCCTCCGAATATTGCGGTTGTCGAAATTGGGCGGAAAATCAAATTCAAAATAGCGGCGCAGGCTGTATGCACGGCGCATTTCGTCAAAAATGCCACCAATACGTTCTTTTGCCGCTACAATTTCCTTGTATTTTTCACTGAATACCCCGTAAAGTTTTTCCGAACTGGAAATGGGTTTTTCAAAATCAGGGCCGAACCGCGTCACGCCATCTTCGAGGCTGTCGCGAATACGTTTCACAAATCCTGCGAGGTCGGAATAATACTGCTCAAAATGGTCTTCTAGTGTTTCAGAATAGTCGTTGGTTTGGGAAATATACTTATGGTGCAGGGCTGTCGCTTTACTCAGCAGCGACTTGACCTGTCCTTTGGTCCAGGCCAGCCCTTTTTCAGAACTATACGCGGTAAATATTTGGTGGTTGAGGCTGTTTAATGGATGTTGCAGGGTTGGGAAGCGACGGAATAGCGGTTCGGAAGCGTAAATTGCCTCCACAATCTGATTGTATTCTTCTTTTGAAAACCCGAATTCCTGCGGGTTTAATTGACTGAGCAATAATTCTTTGCCCTCCGAGCGGTTGGCACGCAGGTAACTGCCCACGGTATCGCTGAAACTGTATTCGCCGAACAATGGCGCGTGCAGGGCTTCCCATGCGTTGTCCAGTTTCCCTTGCTCGCGCTGGGTTTTGTTCAAAATGGTTTTATACAGCTCCGGATTGTAGGTAGATTTATTTTTTGAATCGGCGCTCATGCGCAGCATATCTGCCAGCATAAGCTTGTCCCCTTCAAGGTCCCGCACGACAAAAGAAAGCTCACCAACGCCTTTGTCCAGCAGAAATTTTTGTGCCCTTCTCAGTGCATTGACACTTTTTGAAACAACCAGGCATTTTTTTCCATTGGAAAGCGCATTCATCGCAATGGCTGAAATAAGGTATGTTTTTCCAGAGCCGGACGAGCCCTCCACCACGGTGAGGGCATTGTGTTGGATGGCGTTCATTACAGAACGCTGGGAAGGGTCGAGGGGCAACATTGAAAAGGAGTGTCCCCAATTCCCGGAATCTGCTGGTAAGTCGGGTGCCACGCTGGGTGGTTGGGTTACCGTTGTGCGGGGGAGGGTAGGGAAGATACCCGCCACAGCCGACCAGCAAAGGCGACTTTCGCCATTTTGGTTGTCATCCCCTGTTTGAAAAGGTTGGATGCTGAGGGAAAGGCCTTCTTCTTCAAGCCCTAGCTGCACCCTGATACGCTCACAGAATGCACCAAAGGCATTGGTGGTCATTTGTTTGTTCTCGGCCAGCGATTGAGCAGCTTCAGAAAAATTCGTGTTGTACAGCGCATCAACCAAGTGAAAAAACGGGTAGTTTGGCTGTAGGGCATGGCTTTCGTTGCGGTGCGCCACCCAGTTATCAGCATGTTGCTGGCTGGGTTCCAGGCTTATTTGCCAGACAAACAAGGGGGCAGACAATTCTTGACCGCCGACACGGCCTACAACGAAGGGATAGCCAATACCCAGGTTTTTGGTACCAAATACCTTCTCCCGATTCCGGGCTTCAAAATAAAAATGGTTCAGCCAATCCCCGGCCGGATGATTGGCGACAATGGGCAAATCGAGCATACGGCCATCTACGAGTTCGTGAATGGCCCTAATGGCAAAATCATCACCTAAGGCGCACAGATCGGCTTTTGTCGGTGGAGCTGGCAGGGCTGTAAGCCATTCGAGCGCAGCGCCACTGTATGCAGCAGAAGTTATTGAAGTATTGACGGGGATTGTTGTCTCTGACATATTTATAGATTGGGACTTTTAAACGTCTCTTTGGCAATTGTTTAGGTGCAAATGAACGGAATAATATGCAATTATAGACGCACCTGGAATACCTTTACCCAGAATTACCGTCCAAAATTAGTCAGCTTTTAGTATGAACCAACGTTACCCGCGCATATTTGCTGTTTTGCTCACCCTTTGTTTTTTTTGCCTGATAGGACTCTACACCCTTGAGTTTCCGGTTATTTCAAATACAATAAACGGGGGAAGTTTGGCGGTTGGCTCCATGATAACAGGCTTATTGGTATCAGCTGGGCTGCTTTGGCGCTTTCGGGAACGCTTTACCCCCTGGGATCGGCATCGACCCGATGTGGCCTTCATTGTTGTTTCAAGCATGTTTTTTGCGCCACTGCTTGGCAGTTGGCTGAATCGTGGACTGGGCGAAACCGAATTGCAATCTTTTGATTTTGTCGCTGAAACACCATTTGTCGCATCCGGCTACGGCATCCTTCAGGGTGAAAAGGTAAAGCCCTCCGGTTATCATTTACAGGCAATTGACAACGGCATCAAGCGGCGTTTCAAGTACAAAACGCAGGAATACTACCCACTCACCAAACCCGGAGAAAAAATCATGCTTCCCATCCGAAAAGGATTTTTTGGCGCAAGGGTTATGCTGCTGAAATGACCAAACTCAATTCAGCCTTAATTTTGGCCCTTTGGCATAGCACACCCGGCACCGAGGTTCATATTGTTCTTTTTCACCCAACAACACCACGGAGTCGCCTTCCGCTAGTCGGTAGGAGTGGCTGGCCAAATTGCTGCAATGCACACAAATAGCGTGTACTTTGGTCACATATTCAGCTACAGCCATTAAGTGAGGTATCGGGCCAAAAGGCATGCCGCGATAGTCCATATCCAGGCCCGCAAGAATTACCCGGATGCCGCGGTTGGCCAGCGTTTGGCAAACTTCTGGCAATTCAGCGTCGAAAAACTGCGCTTCGTCAATACCTACCACCTCTGTGTTTTCACTGATGTTCAGGATTTTGGAAGAATGATCCACTGGGATGGCATGTACGGAAGCTGTATCATGGGAAACAATGGCTCTTTCGTCGTATCGGGTATCGATGCCAGGTTTGAACACTTCAACTTTCATGGAGGCAATCTTCGCTCGTTTTAACCTACGAATCAATTCTTCCGTTTTTCCAGAAAACATGCAGCCGCAGACAACTTCGATCCAGCCGGCGCGTGGCTCATTAAAATGTGGTTCTAAAAACACTGTATAAAAGATTTTAATGCTCTAAAATTGGGTTCAAGTGCAGGAAAAAATGTAAAATAAGTCAATCTTCTTGCATTGGATGGTGCTATCAATCAAAAAAGTGTGAAATTCGCCGGTGAAAATAGAAACTCGCCACAAACATTAGCGCAATGGACTTGCAAAAAGCAAAAATTTACCTCGAAAAACTGAACCGCGAATTTGCCCGAATGGCCAGCGACCCGGATAACATCATGCGTATCGACATTGATATCATGGCTTCTTACGTCCGAGATTTATATGACGCTGTGTTGTCTGAAGATGCAGGTCACGCTCATAGGCATGAAACGAACACGGTACGCAAACCTCGTGTGGAACCCCCACCAGCACCAGCACCGCCAGTAGTGGTTGCAGCCCCGCCCGCCCCAGCGCCGCCAGTAGTGGTACCGCCGCCCCCGCCAGTAGTGGTACCGCCGCCGCTGCCAGTTCAAACCGTGGCACCGGCACCGCCACCAGCTCAACCAGTGGTGCCATCCCCACCAACAGTGGAACACCAGCCAGAACCAATAGTCGCAGCGCCTGCTCCTAAAAAATATGAAGCGCCGTCTGCTGCCATTGAGGCACTATTCGAGGAAAAAGAAGCAAAGGAGCTATCTGAAAAACTGTCGGAGTTGCCCATATCCAACTTGACAAAAGCCATTGCACTCAACGACCGTTTGCTGCTCACCAGCGAACTGTTCGCGGGCGACGGCAAAGCATTCGAAGCTACTATTGGTGCTATAAATGGACTTGAAAGCTATGAAGATGCCCAAGCATATCTGATCGACAACTGTGTCATCCGGTACCATTGGACAGATAAAAAAAAGGCGGAACCAGCAAAAAATTTCATCAAACTGGTGCGCCGCAGATTCAAATAAGTGAAAGTCTTAGTAGTTGGGCAGGGAATCGCCGGCACCGTGCTGGCCCATGCATTGCAGCGCAAGGGCGCACAAGTAACAATGGCAGATACGGATTTGCTTGGTAAATCCTCCGCTGTCGCGGCGGGCATCATTAATCCCATAACAGGGAAACGCTTTGTAAAGTCATGGCGGCTCGAAGATTTTTTTCCAGTTGCAAAGGCCATTTATCAGACGATGGAGGCTGAGCTAGAGGTCAAAATCTGGGAGGAGCGCCCCATCCTCCGGGTGCTGAAAGATGCGGAAGAAGCCAACAATTGGTCGGCACGATGTACGTTACCTGAATACGAAGGTTATCTGACGGAGGCAAAAAATGCAGGCTCCTGGTCGGGATTGCTGAGACCGGGATTCCTTTTTGGGTCTATCGAAAAAGCAGCGCGGGTGAATTTCACCAATTTGCTTTCAACTTTCCGCGCCAAAGCCCAAGCCGCTGGCCAATTGCTGGAGAAGGAAGTTAAGTACGACGACACGGAGAAATTGCTGAAGGAATACGATAAAGTAGTCTACTGCGAAGGCCATAAAGCCGAAAACAACCCTTTTTTTCCAGCTTTGCCCTGGCAAATGGCCAAAGGCGAATCGCTGGTGATTCGTTTCGAAGATCCCAATGCCAGTAAAGTCACCGAAACGTTGAAAAAATCTACCCTCGTCACCCCCCTGGGCGATGGCCTTTTCTGGGCAGGTGGTTCTTTCCAGTGGCACTATCCCGACCTTGAGCCGAGCAAGCGTGAAAAGGAAAATATCGTAATGGGTTTGAAAGCGGCGTTTTCTGCACCATTTGAAGTGGTCAGCCATTCAGCGGGCGTGCGCCCTGCGGTAAAAGACCGACGTCCGTTTTTGGGGGAAAGTAAAGTGTTGGCTAATGTCTTTATGTTCAATGGCTTAGGTTCCAAAGGAGCTTTGCTTGCGCCTTATTGGGCGGAACATTTGTCGGAGCATTTGCTGAACGAAGCGCCGATTAATAATGAGGTGTGGGTGGGAAGAATGGTGTGATTGCAAAACCCTCGTGCATCTAAGATTTAAGCTTTCGCTTTGTAAATACTACTGTACGTTTTAGCACCATCATTTGCCTTCGGCAATCCTTAGATACAAGGTCTTGAAATCAATCTTACCTCCATTTATTTTCAGATGCTCCACAATGGCCAGCGCCCTTTCTACACGCTTATCTGAACTCTTTACATTGCCAGCAATATACAGCAAGGTGCGAATTTTCCCTGCCGTGAGCGCATGAAACAGGTTGTCTCCTTCGACATCCTGAGCCAACACTTCTGCAAATTCTTCAGGCATGGGCAGGCCGTATTTACTGGTGTCTTTGCTCAGGCTAACGTTAAACCGGTTTCCTTCTTTCAATTTAAGTTGATCCCTGATTTTTTTATTGACTGTAATCAAGTAGGTGCCATCACCGCGCGGTAGCATGGCACATTGGTATTCTATTGCCTCGTTCAACACGCATATTACTCGTCGATCCTCCTCTGCCAGGGCATTGTATACGAAATCGGGTACAGCAAAATGAGCCCCCCAGAGCTTGTTGGTGGAGATTTCTAGGGTGGGGGAGAAATGGTGGATGTGCATGATGAGGTTTTAGGTTTCAGGGTTTCAGGTTTCAGGTTCGCGTTGCCCTTGGGATGATTTAAAGTTTTAGCCAAAAGGACAACACCAATCCAAAGGGCAACGCGAACCGGAAACCTGAAACCGGAAACCTTACTCCAAGGGCAAAGCGAACCTGAAACCATGAAACCTCCCCTTTTTTACCCTAAGTCGGCATACACCGTTGCACGATCTACCCGATCTGGCAGCGGCCCGAAATGCTCCAGCTTTAATTCTGCCATCTTACGGCCGGCCATGGAGCATTCGATCATGCTGCGCCCATCAAGGCGGGCTGTAAGGTAGCCTGACCAAAAGGCATCGCCAGCACCAGTGGGATCCAGAATTTCTATGGGCCGGCCAGGAAGGAATAGCTTTTCATTCGAATCACCTACCCAGCAACCTTGGTTGCCTAAGGTAAAACATACTTCAGTGGCACCCATTTTAAGGAAATGCTCGATCACGGTTTCTGGATTGGGCGTTTCACCTTCATAAAGGTGAGCCCAATCGATATCACTGATCTTGATAAGGGTGTTCAAGCGGCAAAGCTCCGTGATAACCCGTTGGGCTTCTCTTTTATCCGGCCAAATTTTGGGGTCATAGTTGACATCAACACTGAGTTGGCAGCCAGTCTTTTTAGCTTTTTCTGCGGCCTCAAGTATGACTGATTTGGCGGGTTGCTTGCTCAGTGCAAAACAAGTCGTATGGAAAATACTGATTTCCTCGAAACGCTGGTAAGGGAATTGCCGGATGGAAAACTGGAAATCAGCCCCGCGATAAGCTTGAAAATTGGTCAGCTCTGCAGCGCGGTTCACTAAAATCAGGGTGGTAGGGTCCTCAACCCTGGATACATAAGCGACATCTACGCCAAGACGCTCCACATAATTGAGCAGCACTCCACCCATGTCATCCGTGCCGACACAAGCTACTAAAATTGCCTTATTACCCAAACGGGCCATGTTCATGGCCAAATTGGCGGGACTTCCACCCGGTATTCGGTGGAAAAGGAAGGCTTCGTCCAGGGTTTGGACAAATTCTGCCGGAATAAATTCAACGAGGAGTTCCCCGGCTGAAAGAATATCTATCGGTCTGCGCATATTCAACTAATGGCGGTTGTAAGCTAATGGTTGGAGTTAATTGTTCGCTATTAGGTTGAATATCAGTCGATTAATCCTTTCCTTGTATGGTGTAGCAACTCAATTACGGGATGCAATGATACGACGCTTTTCCATTCCTTGGGCGGTGCTGTGCATATTTTAAGTAGTTTGTTTGGTGGGCGACACAGAACGGGGCTAAGTTTGACGCACCATAAATATGTACAATGGAGCATCAAAATCCGCTACAACCCGTAAACCGTACCAGCCATGATTGGGCCGACCGCTTGCGCAACATCGCAACCGTCATGGTCATTGCCATCCATGTGGCTGCGCCGATTGCCCATGATCCCAACGATATCAATTCCTCCTGGTGGTGGGTTGGAAATTTTTGGAACTCGATCAGCCGACCAGGCGTGCCCCTGTTTGTCATGCTCAGCGGCTTTCTTTTGTTGGGTAAGGACTACCCGCTTCCTGTTTTTTTGAAACGCCGCTTTACTAGGGTGTTGATTCCCGCGCTCTTTTGGATGATCGTCTATCTGGTATATGGTTTTTTTGCCAATGGCAAACCAGCAAGTATATTGGAGGGCTTGCGGGACCTAGTTGTAGGCCCGGTTCATTACCATTTGTGGTTTATTTACTTGATTATTGGCCTTTACCTGCTTTACCCAATACTACGGCCCTGGGTGAAATCAGCACAGGAACAGGATTTTATGTATTTCTTCATCATGTGCATCATTGGCACTTGGTGTTATAAAATTCTTGCCTTGTTTTATAATCTACCACTTGGGGTGCATTTTGAATTGTTCACCAACAACGCAGGCCATTTTGTCCTTGGGTATTACTTGGGAACAAAAAGCGCTGCGGGTACTGGAGCGGGCAATGAGTCTATACACCCTTGGCGATTGTCGCCCCGCCAATTGTTCCTATTGGGTCTTGGCTTGGTAATATTGGGCACGGCAAGTACCTGCATAGCGTCTTATCTGCTCAATATGGGTTTCCAGCCTGGCCAGCAGTTCAATGTGTTTTATTACGATTATCTCACGCCAAATGTGGGTATTTCTGCCATTGGTTGGTTTCTATTGGTGCGATTTGGGTTAGATAAGCACGCGTTATTGGAGGTTGAAAAGGAATTTGCCGCTGCGAGCTTTGGTATTTACCTGGCCCATGTTCTGGTGATGGACTGGTGGGGAAAATGCGGTTTTTGGCATAGCGCCCAACACCCCTTCAAAGGCATTCCTGGATTGACAGGACTTGTCACCTTGATGACCTTTATGGTTGTGCTGATGTTGCGTGCTTTGCCCGGAGGTAAAAAGATCACTTGATGTTTCGGCATTGGTTTTTTATTATGGGTGCTTTTTTTCGCCTGTTATGCGCCTTTTCTAAGGCTTTGTGGCGCTTGCGTTTTGGCTTGGATCGGATTTTGGTGCTACCCGAACAGGCTCGTTTGTCGCTAATTGAAACAGGCCGACTGCGGCATTATTTTTTTGGCGCGCAGTATCTGAGCGTCCTGTTTTGCAGCCAGCTTGGACGCGGAAAAACCGCACAGGAACACAAGCTTTTTTTTGACTTATCAGCCCTAGCGTCTTTTTTTGATGATCTGGTGGACGCGCAACGGGTAATATTTGAATCCCCAAATTCTCCAAAGAATCCTACTACATTTGGCCAAATGGCGGACGAACGAAAACTAGCCCTTCATTTCTTCCAAAACGTAACACACAGGCTTCCCATGGAAAATCTTCCAATGTTTCAGAATTACCTACAGCGCGTTTATGCCGTAGAAATTGCGGGACAACAACGGACCAAGGATGCAGATATTTGCAGCACCAAAAAGATCACGGCAGAAAAGGGTGGCTGCGCTGTCTTGCTGTTCCGCTGCTTGCTGCAACCCTTGCCTAACGCAAGGGAAACAAAAGCCTGGATGGAATTTGGCAACTTGATTCAACTCTCCGACGATATTTTTGATCTTTGGTTCGATCAGCAGGGAAATGTGGCCACGCTGGCGACTTTGTTGGCCGAAGGAGGCCGGGTGGGGGAGCTGGAGGGGCTTTTTGAAGAACAATTAACCCGCACAAAGCGGGCTTTTATTGAAACACCCGTTTCAAAATGGCGCATCCGGCGTACGCTGGCGGGTGTACACGTGCTAACAGCCATCACCCGCACTTGCCTGCTGCGCTATCAACAATTGGCAGGAAAACACCGTAAGCTACCCCTTAACAACCGTAATTTGATGGTGGTGGATATGGAAAAATGGTCGAACAGGTGGCGCTCCTTGCGGTTTCTACTGTTCAGTCGATGAGCTATTTACGGTGTAAATTCCAGTCTGCGCAGAATTTTCGATTGAAACAGAAACTTTTTCAATCGGTATTCGGTTTTTCATTTTGTCAACACGGCCAATTGGTCACCATTTCATCGGAAAATCAAATTTCTGCAAGTGGGTGTTGATCTATCCATAATTTTCATCTGTCCATACGCCTTATGCTTT
>JBBRWA010000056.1:0-24932 GCA_038246345.1 Chitinophagales bacterium | reverse complement strand
TGGGTCTCCAGATCATGGTCTTGTATGGCTTTATACGCAACCTGGGTCGAATTTCCGGAACCTACTTCCACGTATTTATTGGGCTTTGTCTCGGCAATAATGGTGTACAATGCCATAATATCGAGTCCAGGTAAAAATCCGTTGTTCCAGCCCGGCTGGCTGGGATCAGTCTGGTCGTTCAGCTTTTTAATACCCTGCAAATGCGCCGCCTGCCCCATTATTTTATGCATCCAAACTTCATATTCCCCCCGATTCGCTTCAATGATTTCCAATAAACGCGGGTGGGCCGGCAAGCCATGACCATAACGAGGCTTGAAGGAAACCTTGTACTCAAGAAAAAGAGTTTGGAAACGGGGATGGAAGAATTTGGCGAGATTGCGCAGCATAACAAATGAGGGTTACAGGGTTTCAGGGTTACAGGGTTACATGGTTTCAGGGTTGTGTTTCAGGCTTGGGAGCTGAAAAGGGGCGCAAAGTAAATGAAATATAGGGAACGGGCAAAGGAATGGGGGTAAGGTATTGCTGGGGGCTTACAAGTTTTGAAATGGGAGACATTGTTTTGTATTTTGATTCACATTTTAGTTCCGTGAGCCTAAAGACTCTCGGCTGAACCGCGCAAGCGCCAATGTCGTTGACTTAAGGCCTCGGAGAGGCCAAACGTTTGGTGTTCCGTTTAAATGTTAGACATCTCCGAGGTCTGGTAATAATGTGTGCCACTGATTTCTACAAACGTTTGACTTCTCCGAGGCCTTATGTCAACGATATTGGCGTTTAAGCGGTTCGGATGAGAGCCTTCAGGCTCGCTTCTACAAAAACAATCGATTTATTTTTGAAGCTCCAAAACCACCAACTGCGAACCCTTTGTCCCTTGAAAAACCATAACCATGAAACCATGAAACCTTTAAACCAGGCCCCCCCTTAAAGTACAATGTCCCGCTGAAACACCTGTCCACCCGACTGAAGACGGTATTGGTATTTCCCAGCGGGTAAATACCATGCTGCACGGTCGAAGTTGTAGGTATAACTGCCAATGGCCTTAAATTCATTCTGCAAGGTGCGCAACACATGACCTGCATTATCAAGAATTTGCAGGCGTATCGTTCCATTTTGCAGCATGGCGTACTTGATTTCCACGGTATTGGCGATTACGGGATGCGGGTTGTGGCCCAGCAGGGCGCATTTGCCATTATCGCCCAGCGGCGGTGCGATGGCTGGTACCAGGCCGCTGATGATGGGCTGCTGTTGCCCCATGACAAAATTGACCAATTCCGGGCTGTTACCCAGCCAATCTTGTAGCACCGTGGCATACACGGAGCGGAAATCTATGCTGAATTGGGGATCGGAATATGGATCGGGGTTGCTCAAGTCCTGGTATTGGCCAATAAAACCGTTGCCAATACCGCCACCGAACATAAGCATCGGTGTTCCCCAGCCGTGGTCGGTGCCCAAGGAAGCGTTTTCGTAAATGGTGCGGCCAAATTCGCTGAAAGTCATACCCAGTACTTTTTCTTCCAAGCCACTGGCGCCAAAAGAAAGGTCTTCGTAAAACGCTTTGACCCCTTCAGCCAGGTATTTCAACAAATTAAGGTGTGCATCCAACTGCTCGGCATGGGTATCGAAACCGCCGATCCGGACCATAAACACGCGGGTACCCAGGTTGCCTTTAATGAGTTTGGCGACGATGGCCAATTGTTCTGCGAGGGGGTTGTTGGCCGGGTAGGTCACCTGGTTTTTGCCGCGACCGTAAGCATTTTTGATGGTTTCGGCATATCGGAATGCCGAGTTAGCGGTTTGGCGCACATATGCGAGTTCCAATTCTCGTGGCGTATTGCCCAATGAAGCGACATCGTATAGTTGTCCCGTTTGCGCGATTTGGTAGAATTCCTGTGGGCTGCTCACGGCCAGGGCCATATTGGCTTGGTCGGCGCGGAATACAAGGTCGGACTGCACCCCGATTTGCAGGGCTGGCGGCACCGTTGGTGGTGTTTCCAGGAATGCGGCGTACTCATTGTCGAGGAAGCGGCCCATCCAGCCTGTATTGACGATTACATCGGACTCGCTGCCGGACGCGACGATGTCGTAGGAGCGGAAATGACTGTAATTTGGTTCTGGGTAGCCCACATTGAAAATGGTTTTCATCATGCCATCGTCCCAAAGTCCTTGTAAAGCATTGGTGCTCAATGGCATGCCATATTCATTGCTCAAGGCCCACATATTGCTTTCCTGGATGCCAATGGTCGGGCGAAGGTTGTAATAAAAAGAGTTGCCCCGCTCAATGACGGTGTTCAATCCGTCATTGCCACCATCAAGCCGAATAAGTACCACAATGCGATCGTTGGAGCCGTTGGCCAATGCCGCCATAAGCGGGGTTGGTTGAAAGGCTTGCAGCGGCAAATTCCCGAGCAACATACTGCCCGCCCCAAGGATGCCGGAAGCAGAAAGGAAATCGCGGCGCGACCAGAGGTGATGCTCGCTGTTGTGGGCGTCTCCGTGTTCAAGGGCTGCGCCGAAGCGCGGTTTTTTATCTTTCATGACGACTTAGTTGTTCGTTGTTTGTTGTTCGTTGTTCGTTCGCGTTGCGCTTGGCTTTCTTACGTCAATTGAAATTCCGGCAACTTCACCAAATAATACAGCATGTTCACAATTTGCAGCGGTGCTTCGTCCCAGTAAAGGTTCCAGGAGCCATCCTCAAAGTAGTTTTCGGGGATATTTGCCTTGAAATTGATAACCGCGGCCTGGAGATTAATCGGGTCGAGCTTTTGACCCGTGAAAAAATCTACAAGAGCAACCGTAATGACCGTGGGATCGTTGCTGTCGTTGGTCAGTGTTATGGCCAGTTCCCGGAGGTTTTCTTTTAACTCGTCGTTCTGCGTGAGCAAGTAGGCGATTGCAGCACTGTAATTCCAACGCCCGGTGAGGGTACTCTCATTGATCCAACTGTGGTGACCTTTCCAGCCCGCCACATTGGGTGGGTTAAAAATCTCTTGACCCAGTTGATATGACCAGTAAAAAATGGCGTTCCAGTAGTTGGTCGGTACCTGGATGCTGTTGGCACCCGCATTTTTCAAAAGGCACAGCATGGATTCCAGCGGCGATTTTAGCTGGGCGCCCATGGTATTTTCCTCAAAAAAATGCTCGCTTTTGATGAGTTGTTTCAATACGGGCAGCAGCTCCCAATTGTTGTCAACAAAGGTTTGAGCAAGCCCCGCAACTACTTGGTTGTCAAGTTTTTGATAAACAAAATACTTGTACAGTTTGCCTGTAATATAGTGTGAAACCTGAGGCGCACGGGCGGAGAAGATCAGGTTGTGTGCGGTTGTGTAAGTATAGTTACTGGATTGGCCAAAAATCGTTTTGCTGTTGTTGTCGTGGCGGTTTGGATCGAAAAATGGTGGGGTGCACAGGTATTGCATGGACTGCCATCCGGTAAGCGCCCGGGCCATTTCCACGATGTCTTGTTGGGTGTAGCCGTTGCTTTCGCCCATGGTAAACAGTTCCATCAGCTCCCGCGCATAGTTCTCGTTGGGGTTTCCTGCTACATTGAGGTTTCCATTGAGGTAGGTGAGCATGGCACCGGTTTTGCCCATTTCACGCGCAAAAATGCGGAAGTTGCCATAAGCATACTCGTGAATCTGAGAAAAATACTCCCATAAATAGGCATTACAGCCCACCACATTGTGCTCGGTCACGAAATGGTTGTGCCAGAACATGGCCATTTTTGCCCGAATGCCTTCATCCAACATTTCACCCATCCAGCGGCGGCGAAGTTCATCGCGATGAATAAAAACCAAATCAGGATCCAGATTTGTATCGTATTCATTCTGCGTCCAGCCGCCCCAATACGGTGGGTCTGGAACGCCCAGGTCAGCTGCTGTATCCAACAGTTGATCGATCAAATCGGAAGGCGACATTTGCAATCCTGCCTCTATTTGTTGCAAACTGGCACCGAAACCGAGCCGGCGGTACAAGTGTGCTACGCGCCGCGCATTCCAGGGCTTGGCAGCCGATGGGACATAAGGCGCGAGCGGGTCGCCACCGGGCGGTATTGGGCTAATTGTTGCGGATTGATGCCGTTCGAGCACTTCAGGTGTAGGCATAATTGGAAAAATATTCGTGGCAATATGGATTTCGTGGCAAGGATAATGAATGTTTTTTGAGGATACAACAGTTTTTATGATTTATGACAAAAATTGACGATTTAGATAATTTCTTCTTGAATCAGTTACTCGAAAACGGCGGGGGCAGTATATCTTTAGCGCGAAATTTTTTTCTACTACTTAGGTTTTTCCACCACATAGCGCACATAGTTCACAAAGCACAATTTACGTGAATGACCGAGTTGATTTACAAGAAAGCCAGTACGTAAACAGTCTATGTGAACTATGTGCACTATGTGGTGAAAAATCTATGTGGCAAACAACCTTTTTGCAAATCGCCCTACATGGTAAAGTTCGCCATATCAATTTCTAACGTCCTCGATCTTATGCGTCTGCGGTCAACCTTTCTCCTGCTGTTGTGCACACTTTTCGCCACCGGGCTTTCTGCCCAGACGATCCTTTTTGCCGAAAACTTCGACAACGGCTGCGTATACCCCGCTGGCTGGCAGACAAAAACCACGGGCAATCCCAACCCGGTATGGTACGTCGATTCCGGCCTGCAAAACGACGATGAAAACGGGTTGAGTATGAACGGCTCCTGTTTTCTGGTGATCGATGACGACGACACTGGCGACAATACCCCGGCCTACGTGATTGATTTTATCACACCAGCTTTCGATGCTTCGCAATTTCCAACGGTGTCACTTTCTGTTGATGTGCATTACCGCGATTACGGGCCTTCCAATGAATTTTTCCAGGTATTGGTGACCGATGGCGTGACAGAAACCGTATTGCGCACTTTTGCACAGGGTAGTTCTACAGGTGACAGTATATTTGAATACCGTACCCTGAAATTTGATCTTTCCTTTATTACTGCTTCGCCCAATACCCGCATCATTTTCCGCTACGATGATGGCGGCGGATTTGGTTGGTGGGCTGCCGTGGACAATATTGTGGTGACCGGCAGCGGCATAGGCCAGAATGTTGTCAAAGAATCCTTCAATGCCTGCGAAAAACCAGCAGATTGGGAAACCGAAATCGTAACAGGCGTGGACGATTGGGTATTTGGGCTTGAAACCAACCCCAATACCATTAGTAATGGCACTTCCATGGATGGCTCCTGCATGGTGTTTTTTGACGATGATTTATTGGGAGCTGCTGCCCCATTTTCTACCGTTCGCCTTAAAAGCCCGTGGTTCGATGGCACTAAATTTGGGCGCTTTGAGCTCAATTTTGATATCATCATGCGCTATTACAGCGAAAAAATATCGGTTTATGTGGAGCATGGTGATGGGTCAGAATATCTGGTGGAATCGGCTGCTTATGATGTGGGTGGGCCACATTTCCCAAACTATGTCAATCCGACGCTGGATATTTCACCCTATCGCGACAAGCAAATGCGGGTTGTTTTTGAATATGACGATGGCCAGGATTTCGCCTGGTGGATCGGGCTCGACAATATAAAAGTGACCGGTAGTGGCGTTGCCAATGATGTTTGTGCGAATGCCATGCCATTGACAACAGGTGCCAATTGCCTGGCCTCCAACAACAGCACTGCCCTGTTCGATGGTCCCGTTCCTGCTTGTATTCAAAAACCCGTTGCCAGCTTGTGGTATTCCTGGACGGCCGATTTTACTGGTAGCGCAAAACTCAGCACAGGTTCTACATTCAACGATGTCGTCAATGTGTTTACGGGCGATTGTGATGCTCCACTGGCTATGTTGTGCAACAACCGGGACGAACACGGTTTTACCGGTGAAAGCACTTATTTCCCGGTGCAAAGTGGAAACGCCTATTTCATCCGCGTTTGCGGCAGGGAAGACGGATTCGGTGTTTCACGCGGCGAATTGTGTATTAAAATCGAACAAGTGCCTGTGCTGCCCGCGGTTCCTGCAAACGACAACTGCGCTGCTGCCCTTCCGCTGGTGCTGGATGCCCCTTGCACGACGGGCAGCAACATAAATGCAGGTAGTTCGACGGCCACTCCTTCCCGCAATGAATTGGCCCGCGCCGATATCTGGTACAAATTCACCGCGCCCATGCTCGCGCCAGGCGAAGTGCTGGAGCTAAAAAGCAACGCCAACTTTTCCGATATTATGACGGTATTTTCGGGCAGTTGCGGAGATTTGAACGAAGTCATTGGCGACCATAAAGGCGGCAAACTTGACCTGAACACCCTGACCCCAGGCACTGCCTACTTCTTGCAAATTGCCGGAAACTTTGCCACCATCGAAGGCGCCGTCTGCCCACTGATGGTCAAAAAAGTCGAAAATGCGCCCAATAATAACAATTGCATTGATGCAACAGCGCTGAGTATTGGCAGCAATTGCACCCAAAGCAGCAACGTGGGCGCTTCCTTTTCCGGGCATATCCCGCCTTGCGTGCCGAACATCACCCGCGACATTTGGTTCCGATTCGTGGCCCCTGCTTCCGGCGGCGTACGCATCAATTCCGGCGCTGATTTTCAGCACGTGCTGGCAGTTTGGAAAGGTAATTGCAACGATTTGAGCATTGTGTATTGCAGCGACAATCCGCTGCGCTGCGACGGTTTTATCACCCTGGGCGGCCTCAGCGCCGGGCAAAGCTATTACCTGCAAGTAGCATCACAAATCGCGGCAGCAGGCCCGTCCAGCGGGAATGTTTGCATCAAAATTATGGACGGCAGCGTACCGCCCGATTTCAGTCCTTTGTCGTTCGAGATCCAGGAGCAATGTGTGGACGTGGATATGGCCAAACTCAAATTCAAACTACATGACGGCGTGCCACCTTTCACTTTTACAGGAAATATCGACGGCGAAGTATTGGCCGCTGGCAGCACTTATTTCAGCATTGTGACCGATGCCATAGGCTGTGAACAATCCATCACGGGTATCGTAGATGAATGCCAGGGCAGCGCCTGCAATGTAGCCGCGACACTGGATGTCACCCAACCAAAATGCCACGACAGTACCGACGGCGCGATTACCGCTATGGTATCAGGCGGGGTCGGCCCATACTTGTTCCTGTGGTCTAATGGCGTAACAAGCGCTGAAAACACAGGCATTGCAGCAGGAACACACACTGTCACCGTAACTGATGCGCTGGATTGCGAACAGGTAAGCAGTATGACGCTCGATAATCCTGCTGCCATCATCATTTCTGCAAGCAACATCACCAACCCCTCTGTTGGGCTAAGCAATGGTTCCATATTCGTGGATATTATCGGCGGTACTGGCAACTACGGCGTGAATTGGTACCGCAGTGGATTTTTGTTCGCCATGGGCGTCGAGGACCTCACTTCCGTACCTGCTGGTGACTACCAATTGCAAGTGGTGGATGCCAATGGCTGCATGCAATCCTTTGAAGTAACGCTGACCGAAACAGTGTCCAACAAAGATGTTTCAGAAGCTTATTTCACGGAAGTGTTCCCCAATCCTGCCAAAGACAAAGCGGTACTATCGGTATCCTTCCCGCAGGCGCGCAACCTGTACCTGACGCTCTCGGATGCGGCTGGCCGGGCGCTGCAAAGTTGGACAGTGGAGAACGTGACAGAGCAAAACATACCGCTTGATTTGAAGGGGCTTCCGGGGGGTACGTATCAGTTGCGGATGGTTACGGGAGTTGAGGTTGTGGTGGAAAGGGTTGTTGTGGGGCGGTAGGAGTGGTTAGGTACGGGAGCTTTTTTAGGTATTTTGTTGGCTTTTTTGATTGACGATTGACGCGTGATGATTGACGATTTTGGAGTAAATCATCAATCGTCAATCATAAATAAAATAAAATTTGGCATTTTACCTTTTTTCTTCATGATATTCATGCGTCTGCCCTGTCCCCACGGAGTTGTTTCAAAAGCCCCTTGGAGATAGAGCTGTATCTATTGCATCCAAGAATTATTGGATTGAGGGGAGTGAGCATTTGTCAACTTTTTTTTCAAGTTGACAAATTTGGCTCGATGCCAAAAGATAGTTTGAATTGCTGTTTTGGGCAACCCTGGCAATTCGCTGTTGACACAGCCGCTGCCGCTACCCTATCTGATAATCCCGGGCAACCTTTACCTTATTTGATTGCCGAGCTGGCGACCACAAGGGTCGCCCCTGCCAAACCAGTCCGGAAATCCCGACAAATGTTATGGCAAGAACCCAGCACCATGGAAAAGCATCCATCCCAATTCGCGGATTGCCCACAAAGTGCCAACCATCATTGCCACATAACTTTCCCGATGGCCAGCACCCCTTTTCCATCCAAAATTTCAACAAAATACAGCCCCGCGGGCAGTCCAGTACGCGGGAGTTCCGTTATTTGGCCCTGCACAGGCATTTCCCGCAACACGTTTCCCAATGTATTCCGCAGCACCAATCGCTGGCCGGGCTTGTAATGCTTTTCCAGCCTTATGGTTACCACGTCCTCGGCAGGGTTGGGCCAAATCTCCAGCAGGTTTTGTTTCGGTTCCGGTGTGTTCGTGCTTGAGATCAGGAAAGCCTGACCAATGGTATGGAATACCGTATTCGTTATTATGGGTGCGTTGAAATCGAAGTAGATGCCCGCCCGGTTTTCAATCACCACTCCCGGGAGCAGGTCTTTTTGTTGCTCGATATTGAACTGGATAAAACCGTGAGAAGCCGCCTCGTTGATGTTGGAATCAGGTAGTAGAATGTGTTCAAATGTAAAGGTCAGAATCCCTTCGCCGGAAAGCGACCAGGTGTATGAGTGGCTGGCCGCGCCGGGGCGGACGGTAGCGGGATCGAGCCAGGAAGAAAGCGTGTCTTTCACCACCACGGTAAAGGCTGTGTCGGTGCCCGTGTTTTGAAAGCGGATCATGTATTCAAGCGGGGTATTGGCTTCAATGAGATGGGCCGCTTTTACGCCAATGGGGAAAGCTTGTTTGTCGTTGGGGTCGTAAGCACCTATAACTTGGTGGCAATCAGTGTCCGTAAATGGATTGCCGTCTTTATTGAGGAATTGAAGCATGAATCCCCAGTTTGTAGCACCATTTGGCCCGCAGCCTTCCACGCCAATGGAGGGCTTTTCAAGTCCGGGCGTGTTTGGCTCCTGGTCGGCGATGAAGCGTTTGGTGTTGCCATTGGCAGCCACCGTGATTTCAAATGTTTCGTTAGGCAACAGGCTTGGTATTGGCTGTTGGAACATGATGACGTGCTCATCCACGACGTAAGAACTTAAGCCTCCAGTGCTGGGCGCTGTACCGATGTTGCGCAGCA
The DNA here is from genome assembly GCA_038246345.1 of Chitinophagales bacterium. Taxonomy (GTDB): domain Bacteria; phylum Bacteroidota; class Bacteroidia; order Chitinophagales; family Saprospiraceae; genus M3007. The sequence goes on along the minus strand of JBBRWA010000056.1, from coordinate 15,643 downwards.
AAAAGCGCACACTGTCGCCTATGCATTCGCCCGAACCTTTGAGCAGGGCACCCGTCCAATTGCTGGGTGGGTTGCAAATGGTGTCGGGAAAAATGCTGGCGCTCACGCAAATGGTCTCGCCTAAGACTGTCGAATCGCAGTCTACCGTGACAGTAACGGTAAAATTGCCGCATTCGAGCGATGGTACTGCGCCCAAGGAAAAGAACAAGGTGTCGCCATTTTGGGTGTAGGGTATGCTGGCCGCGTTGAAGATCAATAGCGGATCGAGGATTATTTGAACGTAGGCGCTATCGGCGGCAATGGTGCCTTGGTTGCAATAGTTGACGGTGTATGTATTTTGAAAGCAGCGCCTAAGAAAGGGGGTTGCGATATCAAGCGTCATAAAGGAGCAATCCTCCAGCACTTGAACAGGCAAATCCTGCACGATGGAAATAGTACCAGTGTCTGGAATCATGATTGGAATATCCGTGTCACAGGATTCCCACAGGTTGGACGGCATTACAGCAGAAAGCAGATAGTCTCCCCCAGGGATATCCAGGATTTCGTATTGGCCATTGCTGTCGGCGGAGGCATAGAGTGCAATGCTTGTGCTTTTGAGTGCTACTTTCAAATAAGCAAGGGCTTGCTCTGTGGTATCTACAAGACAATCCAGGTTGCTGTCCTTTGCAATGATGCCAGAAATTTGGCCAGGGTAGACATTGCCGTTGGCATCTAGTTTTAGCAAAAACAAGTTCCAGATATTCGGCACTGTTCCAGCTATCACAAAGCCGTTATCGGGTGTTGCAATAGCGCCTGATAAATAACCATCCCAATCATCCGTCAGCAGTGACACGTTTTTTTCCCAGAGCTTGGCACCATCAGGACTGTATCGCGCAAAGAAGTTTTTATTTTGGCCATTAACAAACTTAAACCCCGTGATTAGCACATCGTCATTATTGGCCAGGAATAAATTATGACCAGTTTCTGTCACTTGGCTGATGGTCTTTTCCCATAGCAATTGGCCTTGCGCTGAATGTTTTGCCAGAACAAGCCAATACTGGTTTAAGGCTAGATTGACCCTCAACCCATAATTGTAAATATCACCCTGGCTGTTTTCTATCATGTTAAAAGAATAGAAGCTAAGCGGCGTTGACCAGACGACCTGGCCTGTTGGAGATATCCTATGAAGCGTGCTCAAAGTCTGATTCGCTTCTTCTGAAACAACATTAAACAAGCAACCACCGTCCATTGTCTTGTTGAAGGAATAGCTCGCGCCCCCAGAATCAGGAGCTGGTTGGATTATTGCCCATAAAAGGTTGCCCGCTCCGTCAATTTTCCGTAAAGTGATATTTTTAAAACTGTCTCCCTGAATGGTATTGTACTCCTTACCCAATAGAAAAATTGCTCCTGAATCGTTTTGGACAATTCCTAAAATATCCTGAAAGGCAAAAGAAGACGTAAAGGAAAGGCTCCAAACAGGGGTAAAATCCTGCTTCAACTTGTTCACCGTCCAAACCGGGCCGCCAAAATTGGAACCGTATTCCAATATGTCATTGTCGGGTAGCCAGTCGTAGTAAGGGCCACTAATACCGCCTGCCATTATAAAAGAATCCCAGGCAATTTCGGTGCCTGCTGCATCTAATTGCAGGGTGCCAAAGCCAAATACCGACTCAACCATTCCAATCCCAAAAGTAGCCTTAGCCGTATAGCCACCTGGCAGCACCTCAATTCTGGTGTTCCAAGCCCCTTGGGCATGGTTGGTTGGCGTATAGAATCCTTGTGCTTGAAGAGATTGAAATGTACTTGCAAAAAGCAAAAGGTAAATACCCCAAATAGACTTGAGCGGCGTTGAAATAGATGACTTTTTCATGGTTATATTATTTTCATCAAAGGTGGGGATAAAGGGGTATTGTTTTTTGGTACATAATTTTAATATTATCGAAAAAGTATTTGATAGCTTTGCCTGCCCTTCCTACCTCCTAATGACCGCTAGTTCCAAGCGGGATGGTACTTCAATATGCGTAAATAATGTAATCGCCACTCGTCAATCAAAAAAAACCTCGATATATTGCAAAAAATTTTCCATTGCATGCTGCGTTCAGGTATCTTTCATAGGAGTCAGTACACAAAATTATCGAAAAAATGAACACCTTTTTACTCCAAATATTCCAATCCCTGCAGCCAAATGAGCTACTTGCGGTACGCAAATTCCTCCAATCCCCTTTTTTCAACCAGCGCAGCGACGTATTGGCATTGTTTGATCTCTTAGTAAAAGCGCAGAAAAAAGACAAAATAGCAGAACTGAGCAAGGAGTTCATCTTTACCAAAATCTTCCCAAAGCAGCCCTATCATAACCTAAGCCTTAACCACCTATTTGCCTACCTGACGGAACGAATGGAACAATACTTGGCCCTGGTAGAAATGCAACGCGACGGACTGGCAGAACAGCTCTACCGGGTGCGTGCATTCCGGCGGCGCGGGTTGGCACAGTTGTTCGAGCGCGATGCCCAAAAACTGGAACAGCAGCACCTGGCCTCCCCCAAGCGTCACGCTGATTGGCATTTGTTTCACTATAAATTACAACAGGAAATATTCAACCACCGCATCCTGAAAAACCGCAGCGACGACCATAACCTACCCGTCACCGTGGACGCACTGGGCCAGTTTTTTATACTTGAAAACCTGCGTTGGGCTTGCACCGCGCACTCGATTCAAGCCATCGGCGGCAAAGCACATCAGTTGCCAATGGCCGAGGCCGTACAAGCTGCCGCTACAGCTGCTTCCCTGGAGCAACCCAGCATAGCCCTTCTGGCCAACAGCCTGCGGGCATTGCAAAGCCCTGAGGATGAAGAAGCCTTCCACAGCATCACTACCCTACTGAAACAGTTTCCAAATTTGTTCCCGCCCGCAGAGAGCCGCGACATCTACATGTCGGCCATCAACTTCTGTATTCGTCGTCAAAATCGCGGGGAGCGCGCCTACGCCCGCGAGGCGTTGGGGCTATACCGCAGCGCCCTCGAAGCGGGCATTCTTTTCGAAAACGGAGTGTTGCCCAAGTACACCTACAACAACATCCACATGCTGGCACAGGTGAGCGGCGAGCGCGAATGGGCGCGTAATTTTCTGGATACTTATCGGAAAAACCTTGCACCAGCAGAAAGCGACAATATCTACCGCTACAACCTGGCAGTATTCCATTTCAGGGCTGGCGAACACAAAAAAGTGCTGGAAGCCCTCCGCGCCGTAGAATTCTCAGAAGTTTTCATCAACCTCGATGTGCGCCGGATGCTATTGAAAAGCTATTACGAACTGGAAGAATGGTCGGCGCTCGACAGCCTGCTGGACAGTTTCAGGGCTTACCTTCGGCGGCAAAAAGGACTTGGCTATCACCGCGAAAGCTACCTGAACCTGATTCGATTTACCAAAAAAATGATAAAAAGTACGGGTAAAAAAGATGCGGCGCAGCGGAGATTGGCGGCGCAAATTATGGCCGCAGGGGAAGTGGCGGAGCGGGAGTGGTTGCTGGGCAAACTGGGTGCGGGCACAGACTTTTTTAACACATAGACACATAGAAAACATAGCGCTACGTTCTAAAAAATTATGTTTTCTATGTGTCTATATGTCTTTGTGTTGAAAAAAATTATGTGTTAAAAGCGATAGTCAAGGCTTCAAATACTCATCCTCAAACGCCAGCGGCAACAAGGACACCGCAGACTCAAACACATACGTTGAACCGCCTATTTTGTGTAGTATCACCTTAATATGTGCGCCCTGGTGTTGCTCTATTTCCACGATTACTTGGCGACAAAACCCGCATGGGGTCACCGGTATTGAACTTGTTGATTTCAAGGCCGTTATGGCGATAACCTTGATTTTATTCTCAGGATAATTCCCGTGTACGAAATTCAATACGCTGCGCTCGGCACAGGTGCCCGAAGGATAGGCGATGTTTTCCTGGTTGTTCCCGGCAAACACAGCGCCATTGTCGAGCAAAACCGCCGCGCCTACCGGAAAATTTGAATAAGGCGTATATGATTTGTGGGCAATCTCAACGGCTTTCTCAATCAGCCCTACATCCGATGCTTCCAGCTCATCCAGCGAAGCAAACTCAAAATAATTAACGGTGAGTATCTTTTTGTTCATCACTAGGCTATTTCAAACGCTATTTTCATCATGTCATTGAACGACTGCTCCCGATCCAATTGGCTAGAACTCTCCCCCGTCAGGATATTATCGCTGACCGTCAGCAGGGACAAGGCTTTTGCGCCCAGCCGCTTCGCCAGCGTGAACAGAATCTGCGACTCCATATCCACCCCCAAAATGCCGTGCTTTTCCCAGATGGCCCAACGATCAGGTACATCGTCATAAAAGGTATTCGTGCTGAACACCGAGCCTTGCAAGGTTTTGATATTCAGTTTCTTCGCCGTCAAATAGGCGTTGTGCACCAGATCAAAATCAGCCGTGGCGGCGTAGTGCATACCCTTGAAATAAAGGGCATTGGCATCGCAGTCGCCCGAAGCGCTCATGGCAATAATGACCTCACCCAATTTGGTGTCTTTTTGCAAAGCCCCACAGGTTCCCACCCGGATGATATTTTTCACTTTGTACGTGCTGATCAATTCGTTGATATAGATCGCTGCGCTTCCCATACCCATGCCCGAGCCCTGAATCGATACACGTTTGCCTTGATAAAAGCCCGTGAAACCCAGCATACCCCGCACTTCGCTGTAACAAACAACGTCGTCCAGCATGGTTTCTGCCACGTGCTTGGCCCGCAGCGGGTCGCCGGGCAATAATACTGTTTCCGCAATGTCGCCGACTTCAGCGCCTAAATGTAAACTTGCCATATAAAAAAAGGTTTCAGGTTTCAGGTTTCAAGGTTTCAGGTTTACGCGATCTGTTGTAAAAAAGGGTTTCAGGTTTCAGGTTTACGCGGTCAGTTGTCAATTTTGAAATAGTGTTTCAAGGAAACGAACAAATCGCGTAAACCTGAAACCTTGAAACCTGAAACCTGAAACCCCTATATTCCATAGGGTATCCAAATGTTCTTAATCTGTGTCGCCTGCCGCAGAAAAACCCCGCCCTCGCCGTGGGCCTGGTCGAGCCAATTTCTGTGCTTGCCATAATTCACCCAACTGCGTTTCATGTTGTCGGCAGCAAGCAGTTCTACTTTTTTGCAGCCTTCTTTGGAGCCAAAATACCAAATACCATCCACATTGTCGTGTTTGGCCAATTCAGTGGACAGTTCATCCTTGGCTCCCGTAATGATATTGACAGTACCGCCAGGCACATCGGAAGTGTCCAGGATTTGGTAAAAATCGGTGGCTGAAAAAGGCGCGGTTTCGGAAGGGATCACCACCACATTGTTGCCCATCGCGATGGCAGGAATAACGGTGGAGATAAAGCCCAACAAGGGTGATTCATCGGGGCAAACAATGGCCATAACACCGATGGATTCCGGCATGGCCAGGGTCACATTCCGCTGTATTGTACTGTGCGCCATGCCGTCGTATTTATCGGCAAAAGCCGCATAGTAGTAAATGCGCTCTATGGATTTTTCCACTTCCTCCAAAGCACTTTCTAGCGACTGATTTGTCATCAATACAAGCCTGTTTGCAAATTCCTCCCGCCGGATGGCCAGGTTTTCAGCGATAAAATACAGCACTTGTGCGCGGGCATGGCCCGTCATACCAGGCCAACTTGTGTTGGCGTGCGCCGCTTCCACGGCATTCCGAATGTCTTTTCTATTGCCCGCTGAAACCTCGCCGATATAGTTGCCGGAGCTGTCCTTTATGCGTGTGCTGTAACCACCGTCGGGCCGCGCTTGTTTGCCGCCCACGTACATTTTCGTGGTTCTGTCTATGTCATGGATACCGTTTTGGCTGGCATTGCCGACTTTGCCTGACTTGGAAACTTTGGGTAAAACAGGCTTGTCTGTGAAAGTATCCTCTATTTTCAATTTGGTATACTCATACAGCCCCTCTCTGCCGCCTTCCCGGCCAAAACCCGACTCCCGGTAGCCGCCAAAACCAGCGGCTGCGTCAAATACATTGGTGCAGTTGATCCAAACCGTTCCTGCTTTTATTTGCGGGGCGATGGCCAGGGCCAAGTTGATATCTTCCGTCCACAGACTACAAGCCAGGCCATAGCGGGTGTTGTTGGCCAGCGCCACCGCTTCTTTGTGCGAACGGAAACTCATGGCCACCAACACGGGGCCAAAAATCTCTTCTTGTGCAATACTGGCCGATGGGGACACATTGGTAAACAAAGTCGGCGGGAAAAAATAGCCCTCTGTAGGGCACGGCCAGGACGGTTGCCAAACATCATTCCCTTCCATGATCCCTTTTTTCACCAATTCATCAATTGTTTTTACCTGCACTTTATCCACAATGGCCCCAATATCGATGCACTTATCCAGGGGGTTGCCGACTTTCAATTGCTCCATGCGGACTTTCAATTTGGCGTACAGCTTTTCAGCAATACTTTCTTCTACCAACAACCGCGAGCCAGCGCAGCAAACTTGTCCCTGGTTGAACCAAATCGCATCCACCACGCCTTCCACCACGCTGTCCAGGTCGGCATCTTCAAAAACGATGAAAGGAGACTTGCCGCCCAATTCCAGCGACACTTTTTTCCCGGTGCCCGCAATGGCTTTTCGAATCACTTTGCCCACATCTGTAGAGCCGGTAAAAGCGATTTTCTGCACGTCAGGGTGGTTCACCAAGGCGGCACCCGTAGATCCAGGGCCGGTTATTATGTTCACCACACCTTTTGGCAAGCCGATATTTTGGCAGATTTCTGCAAAAAGCAAGGCAGTCAAAGGCGTATATTCAGCAGGTTTTAGCACCACCGTGTTGCCCATTGCCAATGCCGGAGCGATTTTCCACGACAGCATCAGCAAAGGGAAATTCCAGGGGATGATTTGCCCAATGACCCCAACTTCCCTGAATTCTTTCAATTCCGTTGACATCAATTGTGCCCAGCCTGCATGGTGGTAAAAATGCCGGGCAACCAGTGGAATATCAATGTCCCTGGTTTCGCGAATTGGCTTGCCATTGTCCATGGCTTCCAGTACTGCAAATAACCGGGCGTGTTTTTGAATCTGTCGGGCAAGCGCATACAAATACCGGGCGCGTTGGTGGCCGCCGATGGCCACCCAGCCAGACAGCGCTTTTTTCGCCGCCAAAACGGCATCATTGACATCCGAAGCATTGGCCTCCGCTATTTTAGCCAACGGTTGCTTGTTGGAAGGACTAATGCTCTCAAAATAAGCGCCAGCATCCGGAGCCTTCCAAGCGCCATCGATAAACAAATCAAACTTCCGGCCATGCGCCTCCAAATATTCATTCGCTTGGCTTGCGCTCTCGGGTGCTGGACCATAGACCATCGTGTCGTATATTTCTTTAATTTTCATAATCGCTTAAGGTGATAATTATTTAAAAAGTGTTGAGTGATGAGTTTGCACATTGTCCTTCCCTGGTTTAGCTTGGGTTTTTCAGCATCTGTTCCATAACCTTGGCTTAGGTGCTGAAAAACTCAAGCCAAACCAGAACCCGAATGCTGTGCAAACTCATCACTCATAACTCATCTCTCATCACTTTCTAAGCCATTGGATGCCGATATCCCGCCGAATACCGTCCCGTCACAAAATGCTCCAATTGCCTTTCAATGTCTGCCAGCAAACTACTGGCGCCGAAGCGGAACAGGGCGGGGTCTAGCCACTCGTCGCCCAGCTCTTCTTTTATCAAAATGAGCCAGTCAAGGGCTTGTTTGGCTTTTTGAATGCCGCCGGCAGGTTTGAACCCCACTTTAAAGCCCGTTAATTCATGATAAGCGCGAATGGCGCGGATCATCACCAGGCTCACGGGCAAGGTCGCATTGACGCTTTCTTTTCCCGTGCTGGTTTTAATAAAATCGGAGCCCGCCATCATGCTCACCCAGCTTGCTTTTGCTACTTTGGTATAGGTTGGGATTTCACCAGTGGCTAAAATTGTTTTCATGTGCGCTTCGCCGCAAGCTTTCCGGCAAGCAGCTACTTCGTCGTACAGTTCTTTCCACTTTGATTCTATTACCAGGTCGCGGCTGATGACAATATCAATCTCGGTAGCACCAGCAGCGACGGACAGTTCTATTTCCCGTAATTTTTCTTCAAAGGTGATTTTTCCAGCGGGAAAACCCGTCGAAACGGCGGCAATAGGAATATTGCTACCCTCCAATGCCTCCTTGGCAAATGGGATCAAGTTGTGGTACACACAAACCGCCCCGGTTTGTATGTGGGCATCTGCCATGCCCATGGCTTCCAACAAATCTGGCCGCACGGGCGATCGCGCCTTCGCGCACAATCGCGTGACATTGCCCTTGGTGTCGTCGCCCGCCAAAGTCGTCAGGTCCATACAGCTGATCGCTTTCAACAACCAAGCTGCTTGCCATTCTTTCTTCACCGTTCGGCGGTTGGGCAATGTAGCGGCACGCCGTTCCACAGCGCTTTTATTGATGTTTATGGCATCAAAATACGCTGTATTAAAGGCAATGCCTTCATTTCGCTGGGCATGTTCTGTTTTCTTAGAACCCATAGTTTTTTCTTTTTTTCAATAATTTTCCATGAAGCCACATCCTAACCCTGAGTTGTCCTACTGTAAGCATCCGTCCAAGTATAAGGCACTGAATGCACAAATGCAGCAGCAGCGCGAGCTTCTTTCCCTCTTTACGTGGACGGATGCTTACAGCAAGACAACTCAGGGTAAGGGAAGGAATAAACACGCTATAAAAACAAACACGAACCCCAAGAGCATCGCGAACGAACAACGAACAACTATCAACGAACAACTACTTGCCATACCGTCTACCATAAAACCGTGTCAATGACCCTGACAATCAACTCCTGCATCGACTTTTTATAATCCTTACTAAACTGCCCCGTAAACCTGTTGGCTACAATCAAGTTGATCGTCAGCGCCCGGTGTCCCATCAGGTTCGACAAGCCGTAAATGCCCGAGGTTTCCATCTCAAAGTTCACAATTTTTTGATCCTCAAACCGGAATTTCGATAGTTTTTCATTCAATTCCTTGTCTTGTACACCCAGCCGCAGCACCCTTCCTTGCGGGCCGTAAAAACCTGTTGCCGTGGCCGTAACGCCAGTATGAAAGCCCAAACTTATGGCTTTTGCCAGCAATTCAGCATTGGCAGGTGCTAAATAGGGTTTGGGAAGTTTTTTGTCCCAGCTTACTTCTTCGATAAATTTTTCGACAAAGGGATTATCCGAAAGGTGTGCGGAATTGGCGTAATAATGTACCAGCCCATCAAAACCAAGTCCGTGCGTGCTGGCTACGAAACTATCCGGCGCAACATCTTCCTGGAGGGAGCCGGAAGTGCCCATACGAATGAACGTCAGTTGCCTGTGCGCAGGCTTAAGTTGTTTTTTTACCAGATCAATATTCGCTACCGCATCCAGTTCACTCACAACAATGTCGATGTTGTCGGTGCCCATGCCCGTAGAAATGACCGATATACGCTTGCCATTTTTCGTTCCGGTATGGGTCACGATTTCCCTTTTCTGCGTTTTGAAATCTATGCTATCAAAGAAACTGGAAACAACCGGCACTCTACCTGGGTCGCCCACTAAAATAATGGTGTCTGCCAGGTTTTCGGGCAATAAATTGCAGTGATAAACACTTCCATCAGGGTTTAAGACCAACTCTGAAGCTGCTAAAAACTGGCTCATGATAAGGATGGTTTTATTATGTCAGGATAAAAACTGCTCCCCTCCGCTATATAATCAACGTGTAAAGCCTCGGCGATAGTGGCTGCAATATCCGCAAAAGATTGCCGGATGCCCAAATCATGGCCTTGCTGTACCTTTTTTCCGTAAATTAATATGGGGATGTATTCCCGTGTATGGTCGGTTCCAGGTGCCGAAGGGTCATTGCCATGGTCGGCGGTAATGATCAACAAGTCGTCGGGCATAAGGTTGATCGTAATGTCAGGCAGGTATGCATCAAATTCCATCAGCGCCTTGGCATAGCCCTCAACGTCCCGACGGTGCCCATAGAGCATATCAAAGTCGACCAAATTTGTAAAAACCAGTGCCTCCGCCGGATTCTTGATGGCTTCAATGGTTTGCTGGATGCCCTCGAGGTTATTGGCAGTTGTCACATAACGGCTGATGCCCTTTTCATTAAAAATATCATGGATTTTCCCGATCGCGAACACCCCTTTTTTCGCTTCGTGTATGGCATCCAGCACGGTTCTAGGTGGATCAACTGCAAAGTCTTTGCGGCGGGCAGTCCTGGAATAATTGCTTGAGCTGCCTGTGAATGGCCGGGCAATCACACGCCCAACTTCAAAATCGCCCACCAGCATGTCGCGGGCAATCTGGCAGATTTCATATTGCCTTTCAATGGGATAGACAGATTCGTGCATGGCGATCTGGAACACGCTGTCTGCCGAAGTGTAGACAATTGGATACTTAGTTCTCACATGCTCATCGCCCAATTCTTGGATGATAGCAGTACCGGAAGCAGCGATATTTCCAATGGTTTTAGTTCCAATGGCTTGTTCAAACTGCTCCATAAACGCTTTAGGGAATCCTTCTAAAAACACCGGGAATGGTTTCTCAAGCACGATTCCAGCGATTTCCCAATGTCCGGTGGTGGTGTCTTTTCCTGCCGAACGTTCCGCTGCTTTACCAAAACTGGCGGTCGGAGCATCGGTTTTGGCCAGCTTGTTGCTCCGGTCAATGTTTCCCAAACCCATGGCCGTCAAATGCGGCAGGATAAGCGCGGGGTAATGCTCCGCAATGTGGCCTAAAGTATTGCTGCCAACATCGTTGTACAAATGCGCGTCAGGCAAAGCTCCGATGCCGACGCTATCCAGGACTATTAATATGACTCTTTTCATGTTGTGATGCTTGAAACCCCGTAGGTTTTGTTCGCCCAGGCTATTCACCCCAAAAATACAAGAATTTCACTACTTATTAAGCACAATCGAAAACTCAAAATTGAAAATAAATAAAAGAACTGCTGCTCTCCTGCGCCCATATCAGCAGCAGGATCATGGCCGACCAAACAAGCCCAAGTTTCCACCAGGAAACCTGATATGCCACATCCAGCACCTTTTTATCGCGCATTAGCCAATGTGCCATCACCATTGCCGGAATCACAATGACAATTTTAAGCAGCGCAATACTGGTCAAGAGTGCCTTCCCTTCTGTGGCCATGCCAAACATGGATTCGAGCATTTGCCAAGCCTTTGCAAAGGTGCCAGAGCGAAAAAACACCCAGGTAATATTAATCAACATGAACGTCAGCAAGGCGTATAAAAACCTGACCCACTGGCTAGGCATATTTGCTACCACATCCTCTTCTGTTGCATTTGCCGCTCGCCCATCCTTAACAAACTTTTCTACCCACAAATATAGACCGTGCAAACCGCCCCAAACCACAAAAGTCCAGTTGGCACCATGCCACAATCCACCCAGCAACATGGTGAGCATCAAGGCAAAATACATGCGCCGCACCCCGTTCCGGTTGCCGCCCAGTGGTATATACAAGTAGTCGCGCAGCCAGGCCGACAAGGTGATATGCCAGCGCTTCCAAAAATCAGAAAAACCAATAGCAGCGTAAGGGTAATTAAAATTTTGTGGCAGCACAAAACCCAAACACAATGCCACCCCGATGGCACAAGTGGAATATCCAGCAAAGTCAAAGAATATCTGGCCGGAAAACGCAAATACACCCGACCAGGCATCCAACGCTGTCAGCATATCCGTCGAGTTGAAAACAGCATCTGCCGAGCCTGCCAACATACCATCGGCCAATACAACTTTCATAAAAAGACCCAGTGACAATAATAGCAGCCCGTCTAGCATTTGCTTCTGCGTTGCTGCATGCGGGTTTTCAAATTGAGGCACCAACTGCGGCGGGCGTACAATAGGCCCAGCGACCAAGTGTGGAAAAAAGGTGACAAACAAAGAAAAGTCAAGCATAGACTTGACAGGCTTGCTTTCTTTGCGGTACATATCAATCGTGTAGCATAAGGTTGTAAATGTGTAAAATGAAATGCCCGCCGGGAGGATAATATTGGGCTCTGCCGGGTGAAAATCGATACCAATGGCATTGGTAAAGGCGACAAAGTTTTCAAGAAAGAAGGTGCCGTATTTGAAAAAGCACAACATGCCCAAGTTGCCGATCAGGCTGACGATTAGCAGCAGCTTTTTCTTTGTGGGGTCTTCTTGGGTGTATAAGGCTCGGCCAACGAAAAAATCAACCACCGTTGACAACCAAAGCAAGAGGATAAACGGCGGATTCCAAGCCGCGTAAAAAATATAGCTGGCCAGCAGCAGGTTTACCTTTTTTGTTTTCCAGGAAAAGGGAAGATTGTGCAGCACAAGTATTACTGCAAGAAAGGCTATGAAGGTATAGGAATTGAAAACCATGACAGGTACAGAGGTTTTAGATCGTATTCATTGAGAAAAAATCGGGTATCTGGAATAATTAAGGCAATTTCGGAAATTTCCAGCCTTTCTCCTGGTGCAGTATGTCCACAAAATGTCGGGTAAAAACCACAGCATCTGTAGGGCTTAGGTGAGAAAGTTCCGGGCAAACAAAGTGATCTATGGCCGGGTAATCGGCGAAATGAATGCCTTCACAGCCCGTGACCGCTAACAAATGCTCCCAGTATTTTTCCCTTGGAAAACTCTTTTGTTCGCCCATCCAAAAGGGGCCGCTGGATGGGGTGCGCACAAACAAGACTTCACCGCCCCGCGCTTTTATTTTATCCGTTGCATCTTTTACCGACTGGAAAATAGTGGCCAATGCCTCCGCTGGCATGGGCGGCCGACCTTTACCAGCCTCTCTGAAGAAATTCCACACGCCAATCACCTTTTGTTGCAGGGTCGTGTCGGCCATAAAGCGCGGGGTCATGTATTGTTGTCTCTCGAAGGTGCCCCTTCCAAAGTCCAGGGGGAAAATGGGCATCATAAAAACACCCGGCCGGCTTGGAAGCTCCAACGCATCCAGACGTGCATTCAGGGAAAAACCCTCCTTGTCCAAAAGAACAAGCTGCGACTCCAATAACCTATTGAGCTCAAAACTGGCCCGCTGCGCTGGTGTGCGGTCATGGAAATACTTGACATTGCTGCTGGGGCTTTCAAGGTTCGAAGGCGCGTTGGAAAAGAACAAGCCCTCGGTCACATCCACGATGAGTCGGCCTTTGAATGCTGGATCGTTGGCCAAATCTTCCAATGCAGGGCGTGGACAACTGCCTTCAATGGCCAATTGCACGGCATGGCAACCTGTAAGGCTTTCCCAGCTTGGAATATCCAAATCATACTTGATGCGAGAAGAGCCGATGAAAACGACCGACTTATCGGCCGGTTCATACACCATCGCCCTTTTATCCGACCATAAAGGCGGGCCGTCGTCGTAGGAGATCGCGACACCGTGGCTTCTAAGATAAATTTCAGTGCCGATGGTAGTAAGCGCAACCACAACGACCATAAAAATGGCAGCTTTTGAAATTGATTTTTGTAACATTGTTTTTCACTTAGTTTATTTGTGTAGAATAATTGCCTTTGACAGGAGCAAATCTAAGCGATTGTTATCAAACAACTTTTTTATTTTGCCCCCATGAAACATACATTTCCAACCTTTCAGCTCCTGGCACTTGCCATCCTGTTTGGCTTTTCTTCGCCAATATCCTCCCAAAAACCCACAAGCATTCTGGAGGCTTTTTCAAAACCCACAAACCGCCCCAACTTCATTTACATCTATGCCGACGACCTCGGCTATGGAGAATTGGGGTGTTACGGACAAGAAAAAATCAAGCCCCCCAACCTCGACCGCATGGCTGCAGAAGGCATGAAATTCACACAGCATTACACGGGCGCTCCTGTGTGCGCACCTGCGCGCTGCATGTTGATGACGGGCAAGAGCTCCGGGCACTCCTACATACGCGGGAACTACGAGTTGGGCGGCTTCCCCGACAGCCTGGAAGGCGGGCAAATTGCCGTGCGCGTTGGCAATTGGAAGGGGATTCGCACAGATGTTCGGAAAAACCCGAATGCACCCTGGCAGATTTTCAACCTCAAGAAAGACCCTTTTGAAACGACAGACCTGGCTGCGACAGACCCCAATTGGGTGCTGACTTTGGAGCGTATTGTGAAACATGAACACCAAAGCGCTCATGTGAAAGACTGGGAGTTTATCAATCCGCGGTTTCGTTGAGAAACCTCGTAGGTCTAAAACCATCTAGCGTATCTGCACAACTTATCATTGGCTGGCACAAACATTACATTACACTGAATACCAAGAAGCTGTGTCATTCCGAGCGAAGCGAGGAACCTGGGTCGGGATATATAGTCAAGTTCCTCGCTTCGCTCGGAATGACACCGCTTCTTGGTATTCAGTATGGATTATTATTGGCACAACTGCTTTGCCTATTTATTTTTATTAGGGTTTGACTTCTGTACATACGCTACGTTGAGAAACCTCAAAAGCCTGGTGGATTTCTTCTTTGGTGTTCATGACAAATGAGCCGTATTGAATTACTATTTCTTTGATAGGCCTACCTTGCAGCACCAGGATTTTCGCTTCTTCGGCGCCATTGATAATCTCCAAATCTACCGCAGCATTCACGACAATGGAATGGTACTTTTCAATCGGTTTTCCAGCAAGCGAGATTTGTGTACCAGTGTAAAAATACAGCACCCGATTGATGCCTTCGCTGGTTTCGGTCAAGGTAAAGACAGCGTTTACATCCAATTTCATGTTGAAAATAGCCACTTCATTGGCAGGGTCGGCGGCCCAGGAATCGGGCGGGGGCGCGACGTGTTGCATCAGCTTTCCAGCAATGACTTCTACTTCCGTGCTTTGCCCTTTGGAATCGCGGTGCAGTAGCTTTGGAATTTTACTGCCCCAAAGCATTTTGAAATGCGGCTCCACCATTTACATTAGGAGATCAAACACAGATCGCAGGCTGATTCTTTTGGCAAAAAGAAGCAGCTGCCGATTCGATGCGGTTCAAATTGGAGGGAATTAAAGGGGGCGAAAACCGTTTACCTGGGCGGTATCTCGATAAAAAACAGGGATACCTTTCCACTGATACCCAACGAACACAGTTTGGGCACCGTAGACACAGCACTGGATATGAATTGTTTGTTTGAACCCTTCGAATAATAGCGCGCGTCAACTTACTTGCCTGGCATCACCTTCAATTCACACAGCTTCCAAACACCAGCTTCCTGCACTACTACGTGTTCGTACTTGCCAGATTGGCTGATGGCTTCGCCGGTCTTTTTGTTAGAACCTGTGTTCGAGAAATTGCCTGAAATTGTCACTTTGCCGCCTGCTTGTGCCATCATACGCATTACAGTAACCTCTGTGCGCAAGGTATTCTCCTTGAAATCATTGGCAAAGCTTGCTTCAATATCGGCTTTGGAAATGGTGGTGGTGGTGCCGTCATCATTGTGGATGATTACCTTGTCGGTGTACATGGCACCAAGGACCGTGGCGTCTGCCCTGTTAAAAGCAGCTTGCCATTGTTGGGCAAGGTCGGATATTTCCTGTTCGATGTTTTGAGCGGCCAAAGGTGCTGCAAATGACGCAAGGAATGCTGCGAGGAGTAGGATAAATGGAATAGATTTTCTCATGTTTGTTCGTTGAAAAGT
>JBBRWA010000055.1:0-25056 GCA_038246345.1 Chitinophagales bacterium | reverse complement strand
GCATTGACAATCAACGCGATATGCTGTCCAATATGGAAGCCCTTTACCACGCCGAGGCTTCCAACCGGCTCAACAATGTGATGCGCCTGCTCACCGTCATCAGCACCATTTTTATCCCTCTTTCTTTCATCGTCGGTTTATATGGCATGAACTTCGACAATATGCCTGAACTGCACACCCAAAACGGCTACTTCATATTATTAGGTCTCATGTTTTGCATGACCTTGGGTATGTTGGTGTATTTTAGGGTGAAGAAGTGGATTTGACGGTGGACGGTGGACGGTGGACGGTGGACGGTAGACGTTGGACGGTGGACGGTAGGCGGTGGACGGTAGCACAGCATTTGAAGTTGCTTTTGGTATTTGTTTTCAGCACTTTTGGTCAATATGGGCTGATTCTACATTTGAGCACTGAAACACAAATAATAAAAGTTGTGCCACCGTCCACACCGTCCACCGTCAACCGTCCACCGTCAACCGTCCACCGTTTTTCACCACCTTTGACCAATAATTTCTAAAATGGCAGGGCTGTGAATATCTTTATTGAATTTGTTTTCAGAACCTTTGGCAAAAATTTAAGCAACGATTGACGGTGGACGGTAGACGGTAGACGGGGCACAATATTATTTTTCTCTTTTTGTAATTTTTTTTCAGCACTTTTGGTCAATATGGGCTGATTCTACATTTCATTGCTGAAACACAAAAGCCAAAAGTTATCTGGAAGTTGTGCCCCGTCCACCGTCTACCGTCTACCGTCCACCGTCTACCTTCTACCATGAAAAAATCCTTACTCCTCGCGATGCTGCTACCAGCATTCATCGCCATCATCGCCAATTTACCCGTAAACAACAAAAAGGAACGATTCCATTCTGATGTAGAACTGGCATTTTTCAGCCAACTCCAGGGTTCACCCGCCTTCACCAAGGCTATGGCTGGTGAACCGTCCACCGTCGACCGTCGACCGTCAACCGTAATGTTGCCAATAGATTCCAATATTTTGTTCCCCACCGCCAAAACCTGCGGCGGCTGTCACGGCTATGATCCAAACATGCACGCACTGGTGACGAGCAGTGGCGAAGATGTCAATATTTACGACGATTGGCGGTCTACGATGATGGCCAACAGCGCCGTTGATCCGTTTTGGCGCGCCAAGGTTCGGCATGAGATTCTGGTGAATCCGGCAAATAGTATTGAATTGCAGGACAAGTGCACCTCCTGCCACGCCCCGGCAGGGCATTATCAGGCGAAACTCCACGACAAACTTGACCATTATTTGCTGGCCGATGTGTACCAGGATACCCTCGGCTTGGATGGGGTGACCTGCCAGATTTGTCATGCACAATCACCTGAAAAGCTGGGTGACCTGCATTCCGGTGCGCTGAATTTCGACACCAATTATATACGTGTCGCTTATGGCCCTTACGAAATTGCTTTTGCCCCGCCCATGCACGAATTTGTCGGCATCACGCCGCTTTTTGGAGAGCATATTTTCGATGCCGGGCTTTGCGCTGGCTGCCATACCTTGATTACCAATACCGTAGATTTGAATGGCCAATTCACCGGCGGCACTTTCATCGAACAGGCCACTTACCACGAATGGCTCAACAGCCGGTACGACGAGGCCAACGACAACATCACCTGCCAGGGCTGCCATATCCCGCAATTGCTGGATGAAGTCATCATTTCTGCCAATTATCAGTTTCTGACCCCAAAATATCCGTTCGGTTTGCATGAATTGGCGGGGGCCAACGTGACGATGTTGAAGCTCCTGAAAGAAAACCGGAACAAACTCGGCATCAAGGCCAAACCGGAACATTTTGACAGTACCATTGCCGCTACTATGCGGATGCTGCAACATAAAAGCCTGGATTTGACCTTAAAAACGGATGTGTTGCACGGCGATTCTGCCAATTTCACCGTGACTTTGCAAAACAAAGCTGGTCATAAATTCCCCTCCGGATACCCGTCGCGGCGTGCCTGGGTGGAGTTTGAGGTAAAAAACCAAAATGGGGAAACCATCTTCCACTCCGGTCGCATGAACCCCGATTACAGCCTGGTGGGTGAAAAACCCAACTTCGAGCCGCACTACAACCGCATTGGCGACCCGAATCAAGTCCAGATTTACGAAATGGTGCCCGGTGATGTTATTGGCATTTTTACCAGTGTTCTGGAGCGGGGGCACCTAGCTTTAAAAGACAACCGGCTTGTCCCGCAGGGTTTTACGTTGAGCGACCCGGTTTATGATACCACTCAAATTGTAGGCTCGGCACTCCAGGATCCAGACTTCAACAAAATGCCCAACGGAACCCAGGGAACCGGTGCCGATATTATTCACTTTGCCATTGCCAACAACGGATATACGGGCCTGTTGACGGTAAGCGCAAAGGTTTGGTACCAAAGCCTGCCGCCCAAATGGATGGCTCCCATGTTCGAGTGGTCGGCCCCGGAAATTGATTCTTTCAAAACGATGTTTGAGGCTGCCGATCGCTCCCCGATACTGGTGGCAGAGCAAGTACTGACAGGCGTTTTTGTTTCGCCTGTTTCAACAAAAAACATTGGCAATAAAGGACTTGTAACGATAAGCCCCAGCATCAGCCAAGATGGCTTGGTGTTTGTCCAACCCATTGGAAACATTGAAATAAAGGGCGTACAAGTATGGGATGCCGCTGGAAGAATACATTGGCAGCGAAAGGGCGAAACGCCCGTGCAACTGCCCGAACAACGCGGCATTTACTTCATTGTGGTGGATACCAATCGCGGAAAAGTGGTAGAAAAGGTAGTGCGGCAATAGCCCCTCCACTATGCCCCTATAGAGACAGAGCTTGCACCAAAAGCCAAGCCAACAGCACACCTATCCCAATGGCCATGACAATGATTGCGCCCATGCCGCTTGAAGATGACTTACCTGTAATGGTGGCATTCAAGGCTGCCTCCTGCAATATTTCCCTGGCCATGGCAGCATCTATTGGGCGCACATGCAACCGTATTACAGTTTGCAAATTTGGCAATACCGATTGTACCATCGTATTGGCTAAAAAGCAGTGAACCCCTTCCGAGCGCAAACGTGCCGCAGCCACCTCAGCTTCCATGGGGGAGTAAAATTTGGCGACAACTTCACCTTCCTCTGCCCATACGGGAATTTCATTTCCTTCAAAATCGAAGTCGTCCAGAATATTGTCGAAGCGCATAATTAAAGAATGAGATAATTTTTAATATCTTTCGCTGAGGGCATCTCCTATTCTATTTAACGAAAGTACCGTTATAAAGATCATGAGCCCTGGAAAAAAGGTTACCCACCAGGTGTCAAGCGGGTTGGCGGCGCTGTTTTCATTGCTGAACAAACTGCCCCAGGAAATACCCCGAAAAGACTGTCCGCCGTAGCCGAGGAACGATAAATATGCTTCTAGCAATACCGCGCCCGCAGCACCAAAAGCCACTGCCACATAAATCGGACGCAGGGTGTTGGGCAAAGCATGGCGCATCAAAATCCGCCACTCTGGCAGCCCCAGGCCCCTGGCGGCCACCACGTAATCCAAGGCACGCACCCGCAGCAACTCAGCACGCAAAAGCTTTGCTACACCCGTCCACCCTAAGGCACCAATTAAAGCAATCATGAGCCAAATTGATTCCCCCAACATGCCGCGCAATGCAACCGCCAAAACAATAATCAATATCAAGCGGGGAATGGCAGAAAACACCTCGGCGATCCGCATAACGACCAAGTCTGCCGGAAAAACGAAACTTTTGCCAAACCACGAAAATCGCTGAAACAAACGCCCTACTCTATTGAATATGAATACAATAGCGATAAATATCCCAATTGTTTTATACAATTCTATGGGCACTTTTGCGACCGATAGACTGTAAGTCCTTACCGTAACACCATAAAACCAGGCGATCGGCAAGCTCAGGAAAAAAAAGAATATTTGGCCCCGTTTGACGCGCAAACGATCATCGCCAAAAAAGCCCGCTATCATGCCCAAACTCAGCCCAATGCTCAGCGCAACTGCCATCGCCAAAGAACCTGTCAGCACCGCAATACGGGCACCGCTAATGACCGTTGCTGCTATATCGCGACCATTCGTTTCGGTGCCAAGCCAGTGTACAAATCGTGGATCCAAGCCTTCGTGGTGCGTTCCGGGTTTGCTTCTAGCAGATTCATTCGCGGTAGACCTTTCCCCAGGGGAAAATGGAATGGGTGCGTAAATAGGCGGCTTGTCAAAATTTTGCGGGTTTTTCCAAACTTCAAATTGATTGACCTGAAACTGTAGCTTGAACAAAGTATCAGCCTTGTACGGCGTATGCTCGTCATAAAAAACACTGCGTAAGCCTGGCCAATATTTTTCCCCGGCTATTTCGCAATACAAAGGCCTGCCATTCGCCAAAACATCGCGAAAAACAGCCAAAAAAAGCAGGAAGCCCATCAGCCAAAGGGAAATACGGGGAAGTTTTTTTGTCATGGCTTATGGGAACTGAAAGGAAAAACGATCTTAAATTGCTTGCTTAGTGCTTCTACCGGGGCAAGGGAGCGACAGAATCCGAGCATGTACCCACCGCCACCAGCGCCACAGATTTTGAAAATGATGTCGTTACGCTCCAGGTTTTCCAACCACAACTCCCGCAAAGTAGCTGGTATCATCGGGATAAAATTTTCCACTTGAAATTGTGAAACAAAGCGCAAGTTAGGCCAAAAAACATCGGTATCGGCCCTTATCCAACTGTCCACCAACATTTCATGCGCTGGCAAATATGCCGCGTTCAAGGTCGCTGAAAATGCTGCTTGGCTACTTTTGTCAACAAACCAGGGCACCAAATCCGCTGTTTTTCTCGGGGTCGCCGAATCAATTAGAAAAACCACCGGCGGGTTTTCCCATTCAGCCATTTCAGCAAACTCAACGGTTGTTTTATGGCGAATCACCAAAGCTCTTTCTACATAGCTGGTCAACGGATCTATGCCTGAACTGGCACCGTGAAAAAAACTTTCCATCCCGGCCAACAAGTGTTTCAGCGCATTTAAGTCACTTGTTTTTTGATGACAATACCGGTCATAAACAGCGGCACAAAGCGCACCAGAGCTACCCAAGCCATAGCCTATGGGAATATTGGATTCAAATATCAAGCCTTGGTGCAAATCCTGAATAAATGCTTTGGTAGCCAGGCCATGTACTGCTTCAAGTTGTCTGCTATTGGCAAATTGCAACAATTTCTGATGCCATTCGGAAGGCAATTTTCCCAAAGCTTCTACCCAACTACCACTATAAGCCGGCATGGGTACCGCCAAAGCAGTCCCCCCTATCAAGAGAATATACTCTCCAAAAAGCAGAATTTTAGATGGATAAGTGCGCATCGTCGCAAATGTATTCAGAGTTTGCAAAGAATCGTTGGTAGAATGTTGGAAAACGATGGGCTTTGGGTTTTAATTTGCCAATGAACAATCCCTATCTTCGCCGCGTTCTGGATGCTGCAAATGTCCGGAAGGGATGCCCACAAAAGCCCTACACCACAATATTCACCCACACACCCAGTGTATAATGAGTCAATTTCCACATCCCGACCGTTTTGAACGGCGGCATATCGGCCCCAGTGAGGCCGACACCCAAGCAATGCTCAAATTGCTGAAAGTAAACACTTTAGATGAACTCGTCGCGCAAACTGTGCCGGATTCCATTCGGTTAAAAAAGCCCCTGAACATTCCTGCGGCCTTGTCGGAGTTCGAGTATCTAAGTGAATTAAAAATCGCTGCTTCCAAGAATCGGCTCATGCGCAATTTCATCGGCATGGGTTACCACGGCACCATCACGCCTTCTGTGATCGCGAGAAATGTTTTCCAAAATCCGGGTTGGTACACGCAATACACGCCTTATCAGGCCGAAGTGGCACAAGGACGTTTGGAAAGCTTGCTCAATTTTCAAACCATGGTGTGCGACCTTACAGGTTTGCCCATCGCCAATGGAAGCCTGCTCGATGAAAGCACCGCTGCTGCCGAGGCCATGAACATGTTTTACCATGAAAAAAACAAACGCGCCAAAGCCGGAGAAGAAGCCAAGTCGTTTTTTGTTTCTGACAAGGTATTGCCCCAAACCCTGGATGTTTTAAAAACCAGGGCTTTGCCACATGGCATTGAATTGGTTGTGGGCGACTGGAAAGAGGCCACATTAAACAGCAACACTTTTGGCGTGATGCTGCAATATCCTGACAGTCAAGGAAATATAGAAGACGTTCGCGCTTTCGCTGAAAAAGCAAAAGCGCATGGTATTTACCTATGTGTTGCTGCCGACATTCTTTCGCTCGCGCTGTTGACGCCTCCGGGAGAATGGGGTGCAGATGTAGCGGTGGGCAACACCCAGCGTTTTGGCGTACCAATGGGTTTTGGCGGGCCACATGCGGCCTATTTTGCCTGCTCTGAAGAATTCAAGCGCCAGATTCCTGGTCGTATTATTGGCGTGTCGGTGGATAAGCACGGTAACCGTGCCCTGCGCATGGCGCTTCAAACCCGTGAGCAACATATCCGCCGGGAAAAAGCAACCTCTAATATTTGTACTGCCCAGGCCCTCTTGGCGAATATGGCAGCCATGTATGCTGTATACCACGGCCCAGAGGGCATTCGCGGCATTGCACAGCGCTCACACGATATGGCGGCTGCCCTGGCTGCCGGGCTTGAAAAAGCAGGACACAATCAAAGCAACAAAAACTTCTTTGATACCCTGCGTATTGAACTGGATAGCAGCAAATTAGCGGATATTCGGAACAAAGCTGAGGCGGCTGGCTACAATTTCTTTTATGAGAAGGGCGCCCTGCAAATCACGATTGATGAAACCGCCACCTACAAAGAGCTGCAGGAAATAGCCGGATTTTTTAATACCACTGTTGAAACCACGGCTCCGAACCGTTTGCCTGCCAGCTTGAAACGCTCCAGCGCATACCTGAGCCATCCGGTATTTAACACATACCACACGGAAAGCGATATGATGCGCTACATCAAGCGTCTCGAAAATCGCGACTTGTCCCTGATGCACTCCATGATTTCGCTTGGCTCTTGCACCATGAAACTGAATGCTGCCTCCGAGATGTTTCCCGTTAGCTGGGAGCACTGGTCCGACATGCACCCGTTTATGCCAGCGGATCAAACCAAAGGTTATGCACACATTATCACCGAATTAGAAAAATATCTTTGTGAGATTACAGGCTTTGAAGCTTGCTCCCTGCAACCAAACTCCGGGGCACAAGGCGAATATGCCGGTCTCATGGCCATTCGCGCCTATCATATAGCCAAAGGCGATACCCACCGCAATGTTTCCCTTATTCCATCTTCGGCGCACGGCACCAACCCCGCCTCCGCTGTAATGGCTGGTATGGAAGTAGTCGTGACAGCCTGCGACGAACGTGGAAACATCGACATGGAAGACCTGCGGGCCAAGGCAGCACAGTACGCCGACCGCCTTTCTTGTCTTATGGTGACGTACCCAAGTACCCACGGGGTTTTTGAAACGAGCATCAAGGAGGTCTGCTCTATCATTCATCAACATGGTGGTAAAGTGTACATGGACGGTGCCAATATGAACGCGCAAGTAGGGCTCACCAGTCCGGCCATCATCGGCGCGGATGTTTGTCACCTCAATTTGCACAAGACCTTCGCCATTCCACACGGCGGCGGCGGTCCTGGCATGGGGCCAATTTGTTGCAACAGCAGCCTGGCACCATACCTCCCAAAACACGTATTTGCGGAAACGGGCGGCAGCCAAGGCACCACAGCGGTCAGTGCAGCTCCATGGGGCAGTGCCAGCATACTCCTGATTTCTTACGGATACATCAAAATGCTTGGCGCGGAAGGCGTTACAAATGCCACCAAATATGCCATCCTGAATGCCAACTACATCAAAGCAAGGCTGGAAGGCGCTTATCAAATATTGTACACAGGTGAAAATGGTCGCTGCGCGCACGAAATGATCGTGGATTTACGGCCCTTCAAAGCCGTCGCCGGTGCTGAAGACATCGCCAAGCGTCTAATGGATTACGGCTTCCATGCCCCTACCCTTTCGTTCCCCGTGGCAGGCACCATCATGATAGAACCAACTGAAAGTGAGAGCTTAGGAGAACTGGATCGTTTCTGTGATGCGCTGCTATCAATCCGCAAGGAAATTGACGAAATAGCCAATGGAGAGTACACAGAAGAGGACAATGTACTGCACAACGCCCCGCATACCTGCGCAGAAATGACTGCTGATAACTGGGATCATGCTTATAGCCGGAAAAAGGCTGCTTATCCGCTGCCGTACTTGCACGAGGGCTGGAAATTCTGGGCTACTGTGGGTCGCATCGACCAGGCTTTTGGTGATCGGAACTTGGTATGTACTTGTCCGCCAATAGAGGCTTATGTGAATGCGTGAGCACATACGTAGTTTTTTTTAAACACATAGACACATAGGGACATAGAAAACATAGCTATACGTACTCAAAAGCTATTTTTTCTATGTGTTCAAAAAACTATGTCTTCTATGTCTCTATGTGTCTATGTGTTCAAAAAACTATGTCTTCTATGTCTCTATGTGTTAAAAAAAATATGTCTTCTATGTCTCTATGTGTCTATGTGTTAAAAAAACTATGTCTTCTATGTCTCTATGTCTCTATGTGTTCAAAAAACTATGTCTTCTATGTCTCTATGTCTCTATGTGTTCAAAAAACTATGTCTTCTATGTCTCTATGTCTCTATGTGTTAAAAAAACTATGTCTTCTATGTCTCTATGTGTCTATGTGTTAAAAAAACTATGTTAAAAAAACCTGTGTGGTGATCCGTTCCCGCATAGCCGACCAAAACTTCGCATCCCCAAACGCAGCAGGATGCACCCGACTCATCTTGGCTTCGGAGCAGGAGTCTTTTGCCAGATAAATTTTCCCACCCAAGTTCCATACCAGTGCATCGAGTTGTTGCACTAAAGTGAAAATACTGCGGGTTCGGGGGAAATCCAGTGCTAAAGAATAGCCTTTTATTGGGAATGAATTAATTGCCTCTTCAGGCCGCTCCCCATGTCGTTTCAAGACGCTCAGAAAGGGTGTCTCAGGGCTTTGGCGCACCATTTCCATGACTTGCCGAACTCCATCCATCGCGCTTTCTTCTGGCAAACAAAACTGATATTGTACAAAGCCGCGACGGCCGTACAATCGGTTCCAGTTTTTAAGGCTATCTAGTGGATAAAAATAGGCATCAATTCCGACCTGGCGATCCTGATCATGGTTTTTGCTGAAATACAAGGCATTAAAAGCCCGGATGCTGAGTGGGTTTAGGAGCCAGGACGGGGCGAACAAAGGAATGTTTTTGGGTACAGTGTCCTCCCATTCCAAGTGACCTTCTACAGCAGCATGTTCGGCCAGGTGCACCGCTCCCCTGCCGAATGTTTTTCCGGAAGCAGTAGTATCGATCCAGCCTACAGCATAACCGCTCGATTTATTGTCATCAAAAATCTGAAATATTTGATCCAAATTTTGACATCGCACCGTGCGTTGTTGCATTTGATTTGAATGAATCCGCATCAACTGAAATCGGGCTGACAAAATGATGCCCGTCCAGCCCATGCCGCCGCAGGTTTGCCAAAACAAGGTGGGGTTTTCCACTCGGGAGCAGTTCAATACCACTCCTGTAGCAGTCATGAGCTCAAAGGAAATCAACCAATTGGAGAAACAGCCTTTGGCTGGGTGATTTTTCCCATGTACGTCAGCGGCGATAGCCCCACCGACGGTGATATTTTTTATGCCGGGGGTGACATGGAAAAACCAGCCTGCGGGAACAATAGTGGGTAAGAGATCAGCCAGCAGCACCCCGGCCGCACAATCAATAATGCCGGTATCTGGAAAAAATGCACGGACTTGACACAGGGCTAATGTGGAAAGCACCTGCTCTCCTATGGCTGCATCACCATAACTTCTGCCATTGCCGCGGGCAATTATTCGCTCATTATCCAGCACCGCTTGATGTACTTGGATAATATTTTCTGGTTCCGTAACCAATGCATCCATACACGGGAAATTTCCCCAGCCGCTCAATGTTTGTTTGTGTTTCAAGGTATTACTTTGTGTGTTGATTATTCCTTGCAGCAACTGCTGCTATTAGTCGTACTGCTGCTGCTGGGTCCTCATTTGGAGAAAGTGTTTCTGGGTGTGTCAAAAAGATTGGAAAAGCAAGTTGCTTCAAACTGAGCCCCGCAACAGAGCAAGCAAAAGTAAAAATAAGATTAAACCATTTGCCCTTTAAAAGACCAAGAAAATTATCAAGCAAATTACCTTCGCCCCGCCATGTCGCAACTCCGTTTGTCCGCCGTTAGTTACCTGAACACCAAACCCTTCATTTACGGGCTGTATCGCAGTGATATGGCCAGTATGATTGATTTGAGCCTTGATATCCCTTCTGTATGCGCCCAAAAACTGCTTTCTGGCGAAGTTGATATGGCACTTACACCTGTCGCGGTGATCCCTGAACTTCCGCAGGCATACATTATGTCCAATTTCTGCATCGGTGCTACCGGGAAAGTAAAAACGGTATGTATCTTTTCTGAAAAACCACTGTCTGAGATCAAGCATATTCTTCTCGATTTTCATTCAAAAAGCTCGGTTGCGCTCACTAAACTGCTCTGTGCGCATTATTGGAAAATCGCGCCGGAGTTCATTCCAGCGACACAAGGGTTTGAAAATCATATAGTTGGCCATACAGCCGGGCTTATCATCGGTGATCGCACCATTGGTTTGGAAAATCGATATCCATACATATATGACCTGGGAGAAGCATGGGTGGCATGGACGGGGTTGCCTTTTGTATTTGCTGCATGGATTGCTGTCAAACCCATAAATCCGGAATTAATTGACCGTTTCAACAAGGCTTTGCAGCTGGGTATTGATAACTTGCCTGAACTGGTCAAAATACTGCCCACCATGCATAACTTCGACATTGAAAGCTATTTCCGGCACAATATCAGTTATGAACTGGACGATGCCAAGTGGTTGGGGCTCAACCGTTTCCTGAACTATTTGGCGGGGGAAAATGGGTACCACCTGCGCCGAATGGTATAAGTAATTGTTCGCATGGCGACATTTGAAGGGTTCTCCGCTGTTTTCTGAACCATCAGCTGCTCTCCCTGTTTCCATACATTCATGACAGCCATCATCAAGTACTGTCCTCAACGAAATCTTCTTCAAACTATCATTTCAGCAAATTATGCCAACCGACCAATCCCCTACCCTTTCCAACCAAACCGAAGTCGCTACCCTTGGCGGCGGTTGTTTTTGGTGCGTCGAGATCATGTACCAAGACTTGAAGGGTGTCTTAAAAGTGGAAAGCGGCTATTCCGGTGGGAAAACAGATAACCCCACTTACAGAGAGATTTGCACGGGCTTGAGCGGACACGCAGAGGTGATTCAGGTCACTTTCGACCCAACAATAATTACCTTCAAGGAAATTCTCGAAGTATTTTTTACCGTGCACGATCCGACAACGCTTAATCGCCAAGGCAATGATTCTGGCACGCAATACCGTTCGGTCATTTTCTACGATTCAGCAGCACAAAAATCTGTAGCTGAACAGGTTAAGCAGGAATCGCAGGCAATTTGGGACAATCCAATTGTGACCGAAATCAGCCCGTTAAGCAATTATTTCAAGGCGGAAGTTTATCACCAGAACTATTTTAAAGACAATCCCAATCAGCCTTATTGCTCTATTGTGATTGCGCCGAAGGTGCGTAAGTTTCGGGAGCGGTTTAAAGAGCGGCTGGTTGGCTAGTAGGGCATAAAAAAAGGTCTCACACAAAGCCACAAAGCGTCTTTGTGACGTTGTGGCTTTGTGTGAGATTTTTTTCAAAAAACTTGCCGCGCCCTAGCGCACCAAACTAAAACCACCGCGCTCCACAAAAGTGCTCCCATCAAAACGCTCCAATTCTGCCCAGTAAATATACGTATCCGGGTGCATAACCTTTCCCCGATAATAGCCATTCCAACCAGCATCGGGGCTGTTGGGCAGCACATCCGTTTGGTCATACAGCAATTCTCCCCAGCGATCTGCAATGAAAAGGCGCTTGATGTTCACCACGCCGCGGTCGCAACTCAGGAAGAAGCGGTTGTTGGGCTCATTGGCATCCGGGTTGAACACATTGGGCGCATACACCCTGTTTTTCTTTGAAATGCTCAACTTAATTTCGTCCTTCAATACACAACCGCTGACATCAGTTGCCAGTAAGGTAAACATGGCTGCTTCTGTAGGACGTATACAGTTATCGATACAAGCAGAATCGGCACATGGCGCTGTTGGCAGCCAAACAAAACTTGTGGGGCTTAATCCATACTGCGGTGTAATACAAATCGTATCACCAAATATCATCTCCCGGTCTTCTCCAATGTACAACCATAAACTCCTGAACTCCAAGTCAATAGCTACAATAGAATCACAGCCACTGCTGGCGGCATTGGGCAATATTTCATATCCATTTCTGTTGTTGGAATCGTATCGGGTGCCGTTGATGGTGT
Source organism: Chitinophagales bacterium (assembly GCA_038246345.1). GTDB lineage: Bacteria > Bacteroidota > Bacteroidia > Chitinophagales > Saprospiraceae > M3007. The sequence continues at coordinate 12,553 of JBBRWA010000055.1, read as the reverse complement.
AAAATCCATCGGGGCAAAGTGTATCGCGCAGGTTGCTAAAAGGTGGTGTGATCGCGTTGATCTTTACGTTCAAAATACTGTCGCAAGCGCCGTTGCTTGAAATGATTTCAGTTCCCGTAGTGTTGAATGCATCGTAGGCGGTGCCATTGATGAACACCGTTTCCCCTTCACAAATATCCACTTCGTAATCAAAGTAAATAGGGCGAATGGTTAAATAGACATTGATGATGCTATCACACCCGTTAACAGCACCTTCCTGCACGATTTCCTGGCCGATGAAAAAATTGGCGTGGTAAGGTGTGCCATTTACCCAAATGGTATCATTGGCACAAATGCTGGCGTTCAGGTTTAACACTACTGGTTGGTTAAAAGTGAGTTCAACATGAATCACACTGTCGGCCCCATTAAAAGCGCCCCCTGGAATGGTTACGGTGCCCGTCGGATTTGCAGGGCTAAATATTTGATTGCCTATAAAGATGCTCTGGTTGGCACAAAATGTATCGCGCAAGAAAGAGTGCCCACTTTGGGCAAATGACAAGGCGCTGACCAACAAGAAAATTGAACCGAGAAGGGTCTGTTTGAAATGGTTTGACATCATTGATTTCTAGTGTTCTAGTGCCGTATCGATTACACCATATTCACCCGAAGAGGCGCTAGCAGTAATATTTAGGGCGACACCCATTGAGATGTCGCCCCAAAATTCGTGCAAACAATTGAATTCAAAGGAATCTAATCCTTTTTTGCTTGAAAAGCTTGCTCCAGTTTTTCCAAGCGAGCTTCCAAAGTTGCCGTTTGAGCACGCAATTTTTCGTTTTCTTGCTTCAGTGCATCTACTTGTAACTGCTGCTCTTGTATGGCTTTTATAGCTAAAACACCAAAGCCAGCATAATTGATCGACAAGGTCTCTTCGCCGCCGCCATGCGCGCGTTGAAGTGCTGTCAACTCTGGAAATAGTTGATCAACTTCCTGGGCCATAAAGCCAATACTAGACTTGGCCGAAGCGTTGTCAACTTTATATCGGTAGTTCATCGCTTGGAGCTTCAATACCTTTTCAAGTACGCCCATCGATACTGCTGCTACATCCTTTTTTAGTCTGCTATCGGAAGGCATGTAAAAGCCGTTTGTAGCAAAAGTTCCAACCGGGAACCCAGCTGGAGCGTTGTTGTTGAAAAGGTTGAGGTTGCCGTTTGCTGGGTCAACGGAGAATTCCCAAAGGTCACCAGAATTGGTGTTTTCCAGCACCAGGCCGAATTTCTCCTGAAAGACATGAAGTCTGCCCAGGGGTTGGTTGGCACTGCCAATGCTGACATTGCCACGATCGCCTTCTGCATAAATAGCGGTTTTTCCGCCTGGTAAAATAAACACACCTTTTAAAGTATCTCCTGTACCAAGCAGGAGTGCAGGGCCATCAAGTTTGATGAACGCACTTGAACCACTGCCTGTGGTATTTTGGAAACCAATGCTTGGCAAATTGCTCTGCAAGCGCACTGTTTCGCCGTTACCAGAAATATGCAGCCTTGCTGCAGGAATGTTGGCACCAATACCCACGTTGCCAGTTCCCGTAATAAGTGCCGGGCCTGTTGCAGAAGTAAAGAAACCACCAGCGCCCGCGCCTGCATCTGCATAAATAGCCGATTTAGTACCCCCTGTTTGGGTGAATCGACCTGCCTCATGTGCTGCACTGCCGTTCACCACTTGGAGTCGGCCAGAGGTACTGGTATTGGTCCCAATCAGGACATTCCCCGTATTTGTATTGAAAATATGGTTACCAGTTTTCATCCAATCCGAGACTGGATTTGCACCAAAAAGTGTGGCAAAATCTACACTGCTGTTATTTTGAGACAGGGACAAAACGGTTCCTGTCAAAGCCAGTGTTTGCAATTCATTGGTAGGATTGGCATCCGCATCACCCGTGTTGTTAATGGTCAGGTTGGGCGCTGTGCCCGTGATGCTGATACCTGGGCCAGCTGCATAATTGGAACCGCCTGGCCCTACAGCCGGTAGTGTAACGGTACCACCGCCATTTGAAAGGCTGAGGTTGTTTCCTGCGATGGATAACACCTGGATTTCATTGGTTGGGTTGTTGTCGGCATCACCTGTGTTGGTGATGGTAAAGGTTGGTGAAGTCCCGGTTACACTAATACCCTGACCTGCGAAGTAGGAATCGCCTGTACCTGAACCTGTTTGGTCGTTTCCTGGTACCCAGGCTAGGCCGTTAAATTTAAGCACCTGGCCATTATTCGCATTCTGGGTAGCTATGTTCAACGGATTTGCAACCGTGCCGTTGCCTGTCAAGGCAGCGCCCACCACGGCAGTTTGGGTACCCCAATTATCGCCGCCACCGGCATCGTTGGCGGGGGCCCAAGTCATCCCGTTATATTTCAGTACCTGGCCAATGCCAGCGCCCATACCGTTAATTTTGGCACCCGTTACAGCCCCATTGATAATATTGGCGGTACCCACAGCGTTCGGTGCAAGGTCGGTATTGATAATGGCTCCTGCATTGATTTGAAGGTTACTGGCGGTGCCAGAAACATCACCACCAAACACAGTTGTTGTCGTCAAATCATTGCTCGCGTCTGTATCGCCCGTATTGATGACAATAAAATTGCTGCCTGATACGGTGACATCTATGCCTGCTCCTGGCAATACCGCGAAGGTGCCACCCTGGTCTGCCGCTGGAGCCCATGCAGTACCATTCCATTTCAGCACCTGGCCATTCGCAGCGCCCATATTGGCCAATTTTGCTGCTGTTACCGCAGCGTTCACGATTTCAGAAGTATTTACGGCATTGTCCGCGATCTCAGAAGAACCCACTGCATTGTCCGCAATCTCAACGGAAGTTACCACATTGGGTTTGATTTGCAAATTGCTAAACAGGCCAGAAACATCGCCATTGGCGATAGAGGTGTTCGTCAAATCATCTGCAGCATTGGTATCACCCGAGTTGGTTATGGTGTAATTGGGCGCGGTGCCGGAGATCGTGATACCTGTTCCGCCGGTCAATGCAACAGTGCCCGTGTTGTCCGTTGCGGGGGCCCAGGTTGTGCCGTTCCATTTTAACACTTGGCCGCTGTTGGCGCTCATACTCGCCAATTTGGAAGCTGAGACAGCACCATCTACCAATTCAGCAGTGCCGACTACATTCGATTTTAGCTGCAAATTGCTAAAAAGACCGCTGACATCGCCATTGGCCTGCGTGGTTGTGGTAATATCGTCGGCGGCATTTGTGTCGCCAGTATTGACGATGGTAAAGTTGTTGAAACCATTGGTGATAACGGAAATGCCTGTGCCTGAATTAAGGCCAACTGCGCCTTGTTGCACAATGGTTTTGAAGACACTCGAAACACGTCCCTGGGCGTCTACCGTGAAAACAGGAATCTCCGTCGCGCTGCCGTAAGTGCCAGGAGTGACACCCGTGTTGGTCAACCCTATGGTCCCCGTCGTCGTTATCGGTCCTCCCGACAATCCGGAACCTGTGTTGATTTGGGTGACAGAGCCACCGCCACCGCCACCGCCAATATTGTCGTCGGCTGGCGCCCAGGAGGAGCCATTCCATTTTAGAACCTGACCATTTTGAGCGGATTGTTGAGCAATGCCGAGCGGATTGCCCGCTAGGCCATTACCCGTAATTGTCGTATTGGTGAAGGCTGTTTGGGAGCCCCAGTTGTCGGAGCCGCCGCCGCCGCCGCCATTTTGGGCGTATAAGGCATAGGGGACGCTCAACAATTGTGCAGAGCCTAGCTCGTCAAAAATGTTTGGCGAGCTTTCGATACTGACTGTCAGGTATTTTGCACCGCCACCCCAGTTTATTGCAGTGAAATCGCCTTGCAAAGGAGTGCCCTGGCCAATAACCAGGTTCACCAATCCAAATTCATTGGTGGAGGTGCTGTGTTTCTCATAATAAGCGATCGGCCCATTCTGAGAACCGCTTCGGATGGCAAAAAGTAGGGAAACGGTTTGGTTGACAATGGGTGCGCCACTATTGTTGCGCACAACACTTTGGTAATTAAACCCTTGTGGCGCTCCTTGTGAAAAAGTAGTGGCTAGCAGGATTCCCGAAAAAAACAGGGTGAGGAGAAAACGTTGTGTCATAATTTACAACTGTTTTGGATAGTTCAACTGAGATAAGATGAGAGAGAGGATTAAAATAATAGTGGTATTAAGAGCAGTCTGACATAGAGGGGGTTTTTCGTTGATAGTTGTTCGTTTTGGATTAGAGGGAGCGTTATTGGCGCAGCACCCGGATGGTCGCTGTACCTTTAGTGCGGGTATCTTGAATTTGCAGGAAATAAACCCCGGAAGGCCATTGGGTAGCGTCCAAAAGGCTGCCCGCAGGCGTATCGAGGGGTTGAGGCTGCAGTATTTGATGCCCTAAGACGTTGAAAGCTGCTACTTGGAGAGCAGATTTTTCCGTTTCTGTGTACCGAATATTGAAAAAGCCCGGTGATGGATTGGGGAAAACCTCAATGCCAAGCAATTCCAGGTCAACATTCCAGGTAGAAACGGGTGCGCAGATATCTGGCTGGTGAAAACCCTGGGTTACTTTGAAGCCCGAGGCACCTACTGTTGTGACCATCAGCTCGCCTACTGTCCAGGATACATGATAATTTCCTTGCACCCCGTCGCCCCCGGTGGAGGCTAATACTTGCATACAGAGGCCGTAGTTCTGGCTGGCGCACAAAAATGGCAGGAAAATACAGGAGAGAAAAAGTAATCGGTTCATATAATTGGATTGAAAATTAATGTACAAAGAAACGCAACTTTTTACAACAATTGACTTAAAAGTAGGCCGCTTGTCGGCTTTTTGTCAGTTTTGCACCTTCCTTTACGAGAAAAACACACAATGGTCACACTCAAACACGCATTCCTCCTATTTTTCCTCCTGCTGTTGGGGGAAATCAATTTACTTGCGCAATCCAATATGGGGCAATTATTAGCCACAGAACAGTCCCGCTTTGACGCTATGATCCATCGAGACACGGTGACGCTGCAAAGCCTCTTGGCCCCCGATTTGGTCTACATCCATTCTAACGCATTAAGGGAAACAAAGGCCGAGCACATTCGCTCCGTTACATCGGGCAAAATCGTGTACGAAAATATGGAACGCTCCAATAACAGCGTTCGATTTTATGGAAAAACGGCAATCAATACTGGTGACATTCATGTAAAAGGCATCATTTCCGGCAACCCTTTTGATGTCAGGATGTTGTACACTGCTGTTTACCGTAAAATAAAAAAGCGGTGGCTTTTGGTCAGTTGGCAAACGACTCGCCAGCCCTGATACGACAGCTTTTATGCTCAAGAAAAACAAACAAATTGAACCAACACTGCTTCAAGAAGGCACAGATTATTACATCGATCACGGTGCCTGGGTATTCACGGCGTATTTTTTACAAAATCGTGGGTACTGCTGCGGCAGTGGCTGTCGGCATTGTCCTTATGATAAAAAGGGCGTGCGAGAAAGGGGAGATGCCCCGAAATAGGGGCAGAATCTTGAGTTTTTTGAAATCTCGCAGGCTTTTTTTTGAATAAGGAGTGACGAGTGACGGGGTATTATCGGGCATCGAATGCTTCCAATTGCAACCCCTGGATAATGGCGATCAGCTTATCGCCATATCGAACATCCATCGAATACCCACCAGATTGGAGGCCCATGGCCCAGGCGCGAAAATCGTTTTTTTCTAGCTGGAACAAACCTGAAAAAGGTACAGTTTGCTTTAAAAACAGGCTCTGTGCCCGAAAACTACCCCATAAATTGGGATACACATCAATAACAGCCGCCTGGTCTTCATCGGATGCCAGATCAGAAAAATGTGCTGCGTTACAGGATGTTGGTTGACATGATCGAAAGAAAAAGTTATTCGTTTCCCGGCTGATTGGATCATCTCCGGCATTGCTGGCCAACAAGGCTTGTGCCAGCATGATGCTGGCTGGAACCCCATACCGCCGCATTTCGGCAACAGCTACCGGACTAAAGCGTTTGACAAACAGGGAACAACGTTGCATGTTTTCTTGTACTTGCTCCTCTGGAATGGCAAAACGCCCCGCATAGCTGGGGTCAATAACAAAAGTGAGGTTGTCTAAAGCCTCCTCTTCCAATTGTATGCTCCGGCCTTTTCCATTGTAAAAGCCCAACAAACCGAACAAATCTGTTTTCTGCTGCTCAAAATGACGCTGCATTTCCGTTTTTTCAATGGAAACCGGCCCAAGTCCAATGCTGATGGCATCACTCCAAACGAAGTAGGCCAGGGCTGATAACAGGAGCAGCTTCCATAGGAGCGATTCCAATTTGTGTCCGTAATCATCGGCTTCTATATGGTACGAAGCATCGCTAATGGTACCATAGGATGGTTGAAAAGTTGCCATATTTATGGATATTTATGTAATAAAGAGGTGATTTGAATTTAATTTAAAGAACCTTTGTCTTGTTTTGTGCGACAAAATTAAACTATTTGTTTTAATCTAAAAAATATTTTTAAAACATTTTATGTTAAAATTGCATTCAGGTTAAAATCTCCGCAATTTCACCCCCTTGTTGGGCATGTCCATTCCATTGTTAACCACCCATATTCTTTGGGTAACCTCGTTACCAATGGGCAATAGGAGCAATTTTGGTGGCCTTTTTGTTACGGCTCGCTTTACATTCCATTTTTACAAAAAATATTTTCCACGCTAGCACTTACCTTGGCTGAGCTAGGAAAATGTATTCTTGCTGCACGTATTACTTTTTATGCCGTAGGGGCAGAAAAAATAATTCGAAAACAATTCTTCTCTTGATAATATGACCTATTTACTTTTATTACTCGGCTTTGTGTTGCTTGTGAAAGGTGCCGACTGGCTGGTAGACGGATCAACCAAAGTGGCAGAACATTTCGGCATATCCCAAATGGTGATTGGCCTGACCATTGTATCACTGGGGACTTCCTTACCTGAACTGATTGTAGGTGTTTTGGCAAGCTATGAAGGCAAGCCCGGACTTTCGATTGGCAACGTATTGGGGAGTAATATCGCCAATGTGCTGCTCATTCTTGGCTGCACCGCCATTGTTCGAACCTTGCCCGTGCCACGCAATACCATACTTTCAGAGGTGCCCTTTTCATTGGCAGCCGCATTGCTTATAGGCTTTTTAGCAAACTCTGCGCTTTGGTATGAAAGTAACGAGGCTCTTTTTATCAGTCGAGGCGATGGTGTGATCATCTTGTTCTTTTTCTTTTTGTTTATGGCCTATACGCTTACCATTGCTCGGGAAAACAAAATAGCTAAAAAGGATGCAGTGATGCCCCCTTTTTACAACATGAAAAAAAGCGCACTCCTCATTTTTGGCGGCGCAGTTGCCCTGTTCCTGGGTGGGAAATGGGTCGTTGATGGCGCCACCCAAATAGCGTTGCAATTTGGTTTGAGCGAAACGCTGATCGGCTTGACGGTAGTAGCCTTAGGTACCTCGCTTCCAGAATTGGTCACTTCTATTTCAGCCGCTTTAAAAAACAACACCGATATTGCCATCGGCAACGCTATAGGCTCCAATATTTTCAACCTATTATTAATTCTCGGCATCAGTGCCAACATTCGCGCACTCCCCTTTAATGTCGCCTCCAATGTGGACTTAATGGTCGTCATTGCTTCAAGTTGCTTAATTTTGATATCCTTGATCGTTGGTCGACGCATGTCGATAAAACGGAATGAGGGTATTGTTTTTGTGGCTGCGTACGTCGCTTACCTGTTTTTTGTGGTGAACAGGGGTTGAAAAATTAAGGAATCCAATTAGTTTTAAAGAAAAACCTATTTTTGCGACTATTCGTGTAGTTTTTACAAAAAGGTAGCGCTGCTGACTACGTAAGGAAATTCCACGAGATTACAGGACAAAATATTATATGAAAAAATGGTAATCATAGCTGATTGTGGATCAACGAAATGCGACTGGCTTTTGCTACATGGTGGCCGCGACCAGCAACTTGAAAACACAGTAGGGTTTAGCCCCTTTTTCCATTCGACGGAAGACATTAAGAAAATATTGGTGGATCAATTGCTGCCCAAATTGAAAGCAGATACAGTGCTCGAAATATTTTTCTACGGTACGGGCATTCACGATGCCCATCGGAGTGACATTGTCAACAAAGCCTTGCAGGCAGTTTTCCCCAATGCCAAAATAGAAGTTGAACACGATCTGCTGGCAGCCGCAAGGGCTGTATGTGGCCATAGTGCGGGCATTGCCTGTATACTTGGCACTGGCTCCAACAGCTGCTATTACGATGGAAAATCCATTCTCGACAATGTGCCTTCACTGGGTTGGCTACTCGGCGATGAAGGCAGCGGCACCCACCTCGGAAAGTCAATTTTGCGTGCCTGGTTTTATCGTGAGTTACCGGCTGATTTGTACGCAGCTTTCAATACTGCTTATCCAGAAGGCCAAGATGTCGTAAAAGACCGAATTTACGACAAGGGCGCTAATGCGTATCTCGCCACCTTTACGCGCTTTATGGGCGACAACCTCAAGCACCCATTTATTCAGAAATTGGTTTCGGAGAGCCTCGGTGAATTCCTGGACCGCCATGTCGTCAAATATAATGGTTATCAACACGTGCCCATCAATTTTGTGGGCTCTATTGCCTTTCATTTCCAGGAAGTATTGGAAGCCTGCCTGGAAGACCGAAAGCTCAAACTAGGCGTGGTGGTACGCAAGCCCATTTATCCATTGGCTGATTTTCACCGGCATGAAACAGATTGAACAAAGTGCCTGTCCTTGAATTAGCGCTTCTATTCTACAACGATTGAAAAAAATGTCTAAAGAAATAAAAAGGGTTGCAGTCTTTACCTCTGGAGGCGATGCCCCTGGAATGAATGCAGCCGTTCGCGCCATCGTGCGGAACGCATTCAACAATGACTTGCACATTTACGGTATCATGCGCGGCTATGAAGGTATGATCGACGGAAACATCCGGCGCTTGGAAACCTCAGACGTTGGGAATATCATCCATCGTGGCGGCACAGTACTAAAAACTGCACGCAGCCAGCGATTTATGACCCCTGAAGGCCGAAAGATCGCGTATGAAAACCTTATAGACAATGACATTGACGGCTTGATCGCCATTGGTGGCAATGGCACCTTTACGGGTGCGGTAAAGTTTATGGAAGAATACCCGGACATTCCCGTGGTCGGCATTCCAGGAACGATCGACAACGACTTGTTTGGCACTGATTTTACGATTGGATTTGACACTGCCGTCAACACGTCAGTGGAAGCTGTGGATAAAATCCGCGACACAGCCGACTCACACAACCGCCTGTTTTTTGTAGAGGTGATGGGCCGCCATTCCGGCTTTATTGCGCTGCATACGGCCATCGCAGGTGGTGCTGGCGGGGTACTGATCCCGGAAGAGGACACCTCTATTGATGACTTGGTGCGCTTGCTGAAGCGCAGCGCCAAACGCGCCAAGCTTTTTAGTATCGTCATCGTTGCAGAAGGCAATAAAATGGGTACTGTATATGATATCGCCAAGCACGTGGAAGGGAAAATTGACTTTTACGATGACATCAAAGTAACCGTCATTGGCCATTTGCAACGCGGTGGTTCCCCATCAGCCTTCGATCGGGTATTGTCCTCCATACTCGGATTCGCATCTGTAGAGGGTCTTTTAGCCGGAAAATCAGGGGTCATGGTGGGCATTCGCAACAACAACATACATTACACGCCATTTAAGGAGGCAATAGCTAAAAATAAGCCTTTAAACAAGGATTTGCTGCGCATGGCACACATACTTTCGCAGTAGTTCGAACAACTAACAACTAACAACTAAAATGGTAACAACAAAATCTCTATTCGCATCCGAAGGCGTCGACGATCGAAGCCTTGAATTTCTGGCGCAAGCCATTGAGCGCAACAACCTCCCGGGATTTGATTATTTTGAATTCAAACGTGCGGTCGTTCAGTTGAAAGCAATGAACCTGGATGAACCAACCGCCTATAAAAGCGCTTTTACTACTGCCGCGACGATGGGACTGACCAAAGAAAAGTTGCTGGAAACGACAGCCTACTATCGCGATGTGGTAGAAAAAGAACAAGCTCAGTTTACCCAAGCCTTGGAAACCCAGAACACGACTAAGGTTGCTGGCAGGCAAACTGAGGTGGCACGGCTGCGCGATCAGATTGAACGCCACAAAGTAGAAATTGCTCGGCTTCAGGATGAAATGGCAGGGTATTTAGCGCAGGTGGAGCAAGCAGAAAGCGCAGCAAAAGCAGATTCAGAAAAATTGGAAAAAGCCAAAGCCGCTTTTGAAAAAACCAACAAAGCGGTGCTGCTGGTAATCGACGGAGATGTGGAGTTAATGCACAAACACTTGTCGTAATCATATATTGTATGCGCCAAAGTCCTTTTACCAAACATCCTCGAAAGCGTAACATTGTGGTGTTTCGCAAGTGGTTTGGCATCGGCATCCGGTTTGTTTTGCTTCTGGTTATGTTTTCTTCTTGTGCTGTTTTCAAATCCGCAGAAACGCGCAGTGCCTTGAAAATCAAGCGGGAGGTGGAGCGTTCGCCTGTTTTTTCATCCGCATTTACGGGCTTTACCTTGCTGGATCCTGCCTCTGGAAAAACCTTGGTAGATGTACATGGAGATCATCTATTTACGCCGGCATCCAACACCAAAATATTGACATTGGCAACTTGTTTGGCGGTATTGGGCGATTCGGTACCAGGGATAAAAATGGCCACGCAAGTAAACCAAGGCGAAAAAACCGGCTATTTCAAACCGACCTGTGACCCAACATTTTTGCATCCTCTATTTCAAGACTGGCAACCAGTTTTAAAGGTTTTTCAATCTTTAGACGGGCCAAATTACCTATACATGAATGGGTTCAAGGATACGCGGTTTGGGCCAGGATGGGCATGGGATGACTATAATGATTCCTATTCCGTAGAACGCTCTGCGGTTCCGGTTTTCGGCAATAAAATGACGATTTTGAGGCAAGACTCCTCGTGGAATATCCTGCCGAAAGAAATCAATGATGCCATTTTTGGTATCCGGGATGGTGCATTAAGAAGCCAGGAAGATAGCATGTTGCTGCGGGAAGAAAACTCAAACATCGTGCATGCTCCATTGGTCGGGAACTTTACCAATGGATACGTACAAGAAATTCCGATTTCAAATCCAGATAACTATTTCAGCTTTTTTCAAGACACCCTCGGCAACAACATTCAAGCCGTCGATGTATCGACCAAGGAAGAAGATCGGGAAGAAGATGCCAATTTGAAAGGTTTACGCTGGCAAACGATTTATTCCACGCCCATCGACACCGTCTTGCGCCGGATGATGTACCAGAGCGACAATTTTATCGCTGAACAAATGCTGCTGGCGTGTGCGGGTGCGAAATTTGACTATCTAAAGCAGGATACCATCATTAATTGGATGCTGGACAGTACACTAACTACCCTGCCCCAGCGCCCGCGATGGGTCGATGGCAGTGGTCTCTCCCGGTACAATCTGGCATCACCCCAGGACATGGCGCAAGTGCTGTTGCGACTTTGGGAAACCCAACCTCAAGCGCGCTTGTTTTCATTGTTCCCGGCGGGTGGTGTCAGCGGCACCCTGGAAAACTGGTATGCTGGAAAAGATGGGAAGCCATACGTTTTTGCCAAAACCGGGAGTATGAGCGGCGTGCATTGCCTGAGCGGCTACATCGTCTGCAATAGCGGCAAGGTGTTGATATTCAGCTTTATGCACAACAATTTTATTGGGGAGAGCAAGCCCTGGAAGTTGGAGACGCAGCGGATATTGGAGCAGGTGGCGAAAAATTCTTAGGTTTCAGGGTTTACAAAAAGGGGTTTCATGGTTTCAGGTTTTCAGGGTTTCATGGTTAAGGGTTCGTTTCCTTCGCTTTTGCTATTAACTTAGACCAAACAATAGAACCCTTAACCCTGAAACCCTGAAACCCTGAAACCTCTTTTACGAAGAGTGGTCCGCCACAATCACCCATTTCCCCTGTATCTTTTTCCAAAGCAGGGTGTAATGCCCGCTTAAATCACCAATGGTTCGTGTTAAATACCATTTACCAATGACGTAGGCGCTTTTTCCTGAAAGCTGCTCCACAGAAATGATGGTAAATTTTAGTTTCCCCATCGCATCCAGGTCAGGATATCCTTTTTTGTAATTGTCCAGCGTTTTTTGCCACCCATAAGTTAGACCTTTGGAGCCGATAAAGCGCAAACTATCTGATTTCCAGTACCCATCCATAAAATCTACCAGTTCGCCGCGGTTCCAAGCAAGTTCTTGTTTTGCCATGATGGCACGGATGGTGGTTTCTGTTTTGCTTTGGGCCAATAGGTTGCCCGTCAATATTATGAATAGGAATAGAAAATAAATTTGTTTCATGTCGTTGTTTAGTTTTTTAAACTTCACAGGTCTAAAACCTAGTGTGAGCACAAGTCAAAAACCCGTGAGAATCAATTGGCAATGCAAATGTTCTTATTCTATTTCTTATTAAAAACCAAGCAGTTGTGTCATTCCGAGCGGAGCGAGGAACCTGATTCTATACCCCAAACCCAGGTTCCGCGCTG